>DVHW01000134.1 GCA_018711785.1 Candidatus Galloscillospira excrementavium | reverse complement strand
AATCCAGTCCGGCCAGCCAGAAATAGGCCGCCCGCCTATACCAGGGCAGGCCCTTCCCGATCCGCCGGGCCGCCGCCCGGGCGGCGGAGACAAAGGCGTCCCGCTCTTCCTCAGTCAGGGTGTGCTGGCTGAACTTGGCCTTCCGGGCCAGGGCGAGGAGGGCCGGGTCCATCTCCTCCCGCCCCCAGCGGAGCACCCGCTCCAGATAGCGGTAGGCGTGGATCACGGCGGCGTTGGTGTCCGGTCCGGCAAAGCGCCGCTCTCGGCCCGCCCGGGCCAGCCGCCGCCGGGCCGAGGCCAGGGCGGCCAGGAGCAGGGCCACCGCCGGGGCCCACAGCCACCGCAGGTCCAGGGGCGACTCCTCCGGTCCCTCCTTGCCAGGCCCCTCTCCCGGCGCCGGGGTGAGGGTGGGGGCGGCGGAGGGCCGGGGCGTGGGGCTGGGGGAGGGGCTCGGTGTAGGTTCTACCGGTTCAGGCTCCTCTGCCGTTCCGGTCTCCCAGGGGAAGTCCCCGTCAAAGCCGGGGGTCACCTCCACAGGATACCAGCCGTAGCCGTCCAGATAGACCTCCACCCAGGCGTGGGCGTTGTAGTCGGGCACGTCCACCGTCCGCCCCGCCCGCACGTCGGCCACATAGCCGGTGACATACCGGGCCGGGATGCCCATCGCGCGGAGGAGCACCGTGGCCGCGCTGGCAAAGTGCATACAGTAGCCCCGCTGGCTCTCCTGGAGGAAGTAGGTCACAAAGTCCTCCCCCTCGGGGGTCAGGGGGGTCTCGGGGTCGTAGACGCAGGTGTCCTCCAGATACCCCGCCACCAGCCGGGCCAGGGAGAGGACGGTATACCGGGAGGCGGCGTCGGGGGTGGTGATCCCCGTCCCGTCCACACCGTGCTCGGCCAGGTAGGCATGCCCGTGCTCCCGCTCCCACTGGTAGTAGTCCCGGTAGAGGGACCGGACATACAGGTCCTCCGGCAGGCGGGTATAGGCTTCCTGGGCAAACCTCCCATACTCCCGCTCCACATAGGCCGCCCGGCCGGTCAGGGTCCCCCCCTCCAGCGGGTTGGAGTAGGGGCGCACGTAGAGCACATAGTTCCAGATGCCCGCGCTCCGGGCCAGGTAGCTGTCCTGGCGGAACACCGCGCCGGACATGCGCTCCGGCGTGGTCTCCAGGTGGTAGGGCACATACACCAGACCCGGGTCGGCGGCCACGTTCTCCACCTCCACCCGCAGGCTCTCCCGCTCCGGGAAGGCGGCCTGGTCGGCCAGGGCGGGGAAATTCATGGGCTGCCAGCCCCCCCAGAGGGTGGACCACTCCCCGGTGCCGTCCCCGTCGTCCAGGCCGGCCAGGCCCTGGGCGTATACCTCGTCCGGGAGGGGGACCCAGCCCTGGCCGGTGTAGTCCCCGGAGGAGAGGCCCCGCAGGTAGATGTGGCCGGTGAACTCGCTCTCCACCCGCAGCACCGTGCGGCCCTGGAAGTCCAGGGGCCCGGCGGCGGAGAGGTCCACCTCGCCGGAGCTCTCTCCGGCCAGCAGGGAGGACATCCCGCTGCTGTCTCCCAGGAGCAGGGCCTGGCCCAGCCGGGCGGCCAGGTCGGTCAGCTCCAGGCGCTGCTCCTCCACCCACACCGGGCGCTGGTAGCCCGCCTCGGGCAGGAGCAGCCGGAGGACCAGCAGCACCGCCAGGGTCAGGGGCAGGGCGGCATAGGTGGTCCTGGCCCGGCCCCGCCGGTCCTCCCGGTCCAGCAGGCGGCCCATGAGCCCCACCCCGTAGAAGGCCAGCAGGGCGGTCATGGGGAGCAAATCGGGGGCCTCGGTAATGGTGAGGGCGGGCAGCAGGCACAGGGAGAAGGTGAGGGCCGCCTCGGGCCAGAACACCCGCACGCTCACCATCCCCCAGGCCAGGTAGCAGGCCAGCAGGGCGGACAGGAGCAGGAAGAGCAGGGTCACCGCGGGGACCAGGACCTCCGCCGGTGTCTCCAGGGCCGCCGGCGCGGGCAGGAAGGGGAAGGCGGCGGCGTAGGCATCCCAGACCCGGTGGGCCGTCCCCACCGCGCCCAGGACCACGGTGTCCCACCGGAGGAGGGCCGCGGCGGCCAGCACCAGCGCCGCCCCCGCCAGGCAGAGATACCGCCACCAGCCCCCCTTGAGGAAGAACAGCAGAGTGAAAAACAGGGTGAAGCCCGCCAGCCCCAGCAGAAGCGCCGGCGTGTCCACCGCCAGGTCAAAGGCGGTGAGGAAGGAGAACACCGAGCCGTACAGCCCGGCAAAGACCAGCAGCATATCCGCGGGGAGGGCGCTCCAAAAGGTCTTTGTCTTTCGCTTCACGGCGCGGCCCCCTCTCCCTCCGCCTCCGGCCCCCGGGGGCGGAGGTGGAGATGGCGGATGGGCCCGTCGGCCCCGGCCAGGCGCAGGGGCGCGTCCAGCAGCGAGGGGCCGGCGGCCGGGGCCCGGGTGGCGCAGGCCGCCTCCAGGCAGGCCAGCAGGCCCGCCTCGTCGGCCACATAGTGCTCCGCCGGCTGTCCGGGCTCGGCCAGCCACTGGACATAGTGGGGCAGCTCCCGCTCCAGCAGGCTTCTGGAGACCGCCTCCAGCCGGGCGAGCACGGCGTCCAGCTCCTCCGGTGTGCCGAAGCGGTCCAGGGTGAGCAGGATGACCGCGTGCCGGGGCTCCAGGGTCTCCCGCACCACCAGGTCCTCCAGCTTGGAGGAGAGCTTCCAGTGCACCGAGCGCAGGGGGTCGCCGGGGCGGTAGGGCCGCAGGTCGTAGTCCTCCCCCGGCCCCCCGCCGGGCCGGGGGCGCATCTGCACCCCCTCCTGCCGCCGCCCCGCCAGCTCCCGCACCGGCTCCGGCGGCAGAAGGGTGGGCAGCACCAGGACCTGGGCCGCCGCGGGCAGGGGGCGGCGGAGGGAGAACAGGCCCAGCAGGTCGCATACCCACAGTCCGGTGACCTGGAAGCGGACACAGCCGCAGTGGGGGCAGGCCTCCTCCCGGCGCAGGACCCGGCCCGCGGAGTGGCCCGCCAGCCGCTCCCGGCCGGTCTGCCGCTCCCCGGTCAGCTGGTTCTCCAGGCGCCACTTCACCGTCACCCGGGCGGCAGGCATACGGCCCCGGGCGGTCAGGCGCACCGAGAACACCGCCTTCTCCCCCCGGCGCAGCCGTCCCCGCTCCGCCTCCGTCCGGGCGGTGCAGCCCAGCATCCCCGGCAGGCTCACCGCCAGGGAGAGGAAGGGGAGCGCCAGGAGCAGCACAGCCAAATAGAGGGACAGGTAACCGGTGTAGAAAATATAGAACAGCGCCCCCGCCGCCAGGGCCAGGGCGTACAGAATCCGGCAGCGCAGCATGGCCGCCTCACCGGATTCGGGGCATGGGGGTGGCCCGGAGGAGCTTGTCCAGCAGCGCCTCCCGTCCCCCCTCCATCTCCTCCGCCCGGGGGGAGAGGAGGAGCCGGTGGGCCACCGTGTCGGCAAAGACCGCCGCCACATTCTCGGGCAGGACATAGTCCCGCCCCTGGAGGAAGGCCGCCGCGCGGGCCATGGCGGCCACAGCCAGGGAGGCCCGGGGGCTGGCCCCCTGCTCGATGAGGGGGCTTTTGCGGGTGGCGCCGGTGAGACGGACGATGTAGTCCAGCACCTCGTCGGCGATGTATACCCGCTCCACCTGCTCCTGGAGGGCGAGCAGCTCCCCCCGGGAGAGCACCACCCCCACCCGCTCCAGCAGGCTCCCCCCCTGCTTGCGGCGCAGCAGCTCCACCTCATCGGCCGCCGCGGGGTAGCCGATGGACAGGCGCACCATGAACCGGTCCATCTGGGAGTCGGGCAGCAGCTGGGTGCCCGAGGCCCCGGCCGGGTTCTGGGTGGCGATGACGATGAAGGGACGGGGCACCGGGTGGCTCACCCCGTCCACCGTCACCTGCCCCTCCTCCATGGCCTCCAGCAGGGCGGACTGGGTGCGGCTGGTGGCCCGGTTGAGCTCATCGGCCAGGAAGAGGTTGCACAGGGCCGCGCCCTTCTGGTACTCCATGGCCCCGGTCTCCCGGTTGTAGATGGAGAAGCCGGTGATGTCGGAGGGCATCACGTCGGGGGTGAACTGGACCCGGTTGTAGTCCAGGGACAGGGCCTTGGAGAAGGCCAGGGCCATGGTGGTCTTGCCCACGCCGGGGATATCCTCCAGCAGGATGTGGCCCCGGGCCAGAATAGCCAGCAGGACCCGGACCAGGACCTGGTCCTTGCCCACCACCGCCTTCCTCACCTCGCCCAAAATCCGCTTTGCCTCGTTCATGCCGCTCCCCCTCGTCTGTCTCCCGCGTCACCGGGTTGGTTTCCCAACTATTGTACCAAAAACTGCCGTTATGTCAACTTACAAAAGGGTAACGGCGAAAGCCTCCCCTCCCCGCGCCCGTTTTCGCGCAAAAAAACGCGGCAAAGGCTTGCATTTCCGGCCTTTGCGTGGTATACTCCCTATGATAGTAGTGTAGGTATGGTGAGAGTGGGGTCTGTCCCCGCTCTTTTTGATTGACCAGAGTGCCTGTGGCTATTTCTGGAATATGTGGAGAAGGGGGCTGCCTCCATGGCAAAAGTGACCGAACTGACCGCCGGCCTGGCCCGGCCCATCGCGGAGGAAAACGGCTGCACCCTGTGGGATGTGGAGTACGTCAAGGAGGCGGGCACCTGGTTCCTCCGGGTCTACATCGACAAGGAGGGCGGCGTGGACATCGACGACTGCGAGGCGGTCAGCCGCCGCCTCAGCGACGCGCTGGACGAGGCCGACCCCATCGAGGGCAGCTACACCCTGGAGGTCTCCTCCGCCGGGCTGGACCGGACACTGAAAAAGCCGGAGCACTTCGCCGCCTTTCTGGGCAGCGAGGTAGACGTAAAGCTCTACCGCCCCCTGGAGGGCCGGAAGGAGCACACCGGGGTCCTCCGCGCCTACGACGCCGAGAGCGGCGCCGTCACCGTGGAGACCGCCGCCGGGGAGCGGACCTTTCCCAAAAAGGACGTGGCCCAGGTGCGGCTGGCGGTCCGGTTCTGACCGGGCGCTCCAGGCAGTCAGATCAACGCAGGCCGGCCCGCCGGCCCCACTGATATAAGGAGAATGCGATTATGCCGAAACGCAATGCGAAAGCCCAGAAGTCCAACGAGCTGGACGCGGCGGAGTTTTTCACCGCCATCAACCTGATCGAGAAGGAGCGGGGCATCCCCAAGGCCTATATGCTGGAGAAGATCACCCAGGCCCTGGTCTCCGCCTACAAGAAGGACCATGAAAACGTGGGGGACAACGTGACGGTGGAGGCCGACGAGGAGAAGGGCACCGTGCGCATGTTCGTGCGCAAGGACGTGGTGGAGGAGGTGGACAACCCCTGCACCGAGATGAGCCTGGCCGAGGCCCGCGCCTCCCTGCCCCAGGCCCAGCTGGGGGACGTGATCCGCATCGAGCTCAAGACCAAGAACTTCGGCCGCATCGCCGCCCAGACTGCCCGCCAGGTCATCATCCAGGGCATGCGGGAGGCCGAACGGGGCATGATCTACGATGAGTTCAGCTCCAAGGAGCACGAGATCCTCACCGGCGTGGTCACCCGCCTCGACCCCCGCTCCGGCTCGGTGAGCCTGCGCATCGGCTCGGGCGGAGAGGCCACCGAGGCCTACCTCTCCCCCAGCGAGCAGGTGAAGGGGGAGGTCTACCACGAGGGCGACCGCCTGAAGGTCTACGTGGTGGAGGTCCGCCGGTCCACCAAGGGCCCCCAGGTCCTCATCTCCCGCACCCACCCGGGCCTGGTCAAGCGGCTGTTCGAGCTGGAGGTGCCCGAGATCTACGACGGCACGGTAGAGGTCAAGTCCATCGCCCGGGAGGCGGGCAGCCGCACCAAGATCGCCGTCACCTCCACCGACCCCAATGTGGACCCCATCGGCGCCTGCGTGGGTCCCCGGGGCCAGCGGGTGAACAACATCGTGGAGGAGCTGAACGGCGAGAAGGTGGACATCGTCAAGTACTCCGACGACCCGGCCGCCTATGTGGCCGCCGCCCTGGCCCCGGCCGACGTCATCAGCGTCACCACCCTCTCCGACGGCAAGAGCTGCCGGGTGGTGGTGCCCGACGACCAGCTCTCCCTGGCCATCGGCAAGGAGGGGCAGAACGCCCGCCTGTCCGCCAAGCTCACCGGCTATAAGATCGACATCAAGCCCGCCTCCGCCCCCGAGGAGCCCGAGGAGGAAGAGGACGTCCTCCTGGCCGACGACGAGGTGGTGGAGGACGACACCGCAGGCGAGGCGGCCCAGGACGCGGCCGTGGAGGCGGAGGACGAGGCGTAACCGCCCTGCCGCGGCTTTCGCACCATTTTTTGTTGTATTCAGGAAGGGGGCGTCCCCATGCCCAAGAAAATCCCGCTGCGCCAGTGCGTGGGCTGCCGGGAGATGAAACCGAAAAAGGAGCTCATCCGGGTGGTCCGCTCCCCCGAGGGGGAGGTCTCCCTGGACTTCAAGGGCAAGAAGCCCGGCCGGGGGGCCTATGTGTGCCCCGACCCGGAGTGCCTGAAGCGGGCCCGGAAGGCCCGGGCCCTGGAGCGGGCCTTCTCCGCCCCCCTCCCGCCGGAGGTGTGGGACGCGCTGGAGGCGCAGATGAGGGAGGGGGACGGACATGACGCCTAACCACCTGCTCTCCCTCATCGGCCTTGCCAAGCGGGCCGGCCGGCTGGAGGTGGGCGAGGAGCCGGTGGGCGCCGCCGCCCGCGCCCGCCATGCCCGGCTCATCCTGCTGGCCGCCGACGCGGCGGACAACACTCTCCGCCGGGCCCGTCACTTTGCCGAGGCGGGAAACGCCCCCTGGATCTCTCTCCCCTTCACCAAGGCCGAGCTGGGCGGCGCGGTGGGCCGCAGCTCCTGCGCCATGGCCGCCCTGACCGACGTGGGCTTGGCCTCCTCCCTGTGCGCCAAGCTGGCCGCTCTGGACACCGAGCGCTACGGAGACCTGGCCGCCCAGCTGGATGTGAAGGCCCAAAAGGCCCTCCAGCGGCAGGCGGAGCAGCGCCGGCACGAGAAGAAGCTGCAAAAGGGGAAAGCGCGGTCCCCGGCGCCCCCCAAAAACGCCGACGCGGCCCGCCAGCGCATTGCCCGGAAGGCCGGCCGCCGGGAGAGGCCGGAGGGCGCTCCCGCTTCCGTCAAGAAAGGCCCCGCCCCCAGGGGGGGCGCGTACCGCGTCAAGGGGAAGCTCCCCCGCTCCCCCGGCCCGGGGAACTCCACGTGAGGGCCGCAGAACATGCCGGAGCGCGGCAGAGGGATATGATTTTGAACCGGGCTTGTTCCAATCCGAAAGCACAGCCCGCCCCTGTGTTTTCGGATTGGCGCAGGCCCCCGGATACCCCATATGGAGGTGGCTTATTTGCTGAACAAATACCGTGTACACGAGGTCGCCAAGGATTTTGGCAAAAACTCCAAGGAGATCTCCGATATCCTGACGAAATACGCGACCACGCCCAAGAACCACATGCAGGTCCTGGACGACCGGGAGCTCTCCCTCATCTTTGAGTATCTGACCCAGCACAACCAGCTGGACAGCCTGGAGAGCGTCTTTGCCGAGGTCTACCACGAGCCCAAGCCCGCCCCCGCGCCCGAGGCCCCCAAGGCCCCGGAGAAGCCCCAGGGCGGTGAGAAGAAGCCTGCCCAGCCCCAGGCCGCCCAGGCGCCCAAGGCGCAGGGACAGGGGCAGTCCGCGCCCGCTCAGGGTGGGCAGAACGCCCCCAAGCCTCAGCAGCCCCAGGCCGCCAGGCAGCCTCAGGCCCAGGCGCAGCAGCCCTCCCGCCCCGGCTCCCGGGTGCCGGAGAAGAAGCTGGTGGACACCCGCAAGGCGGGCAATGTGAACCTGGACAAGTACGACGAGAAGCTGGAGAACCTGGCCGCCGGCCGCACCAAGCAGATGCAGGCGGGCAAGCAGAAGTTCCAGGGCCGCAACCAGCGCAAGGGCGGCTTCCAGGGCGGCAGCAAGCGCCGCCAGGAGGAACAGGAGAAGATGCGCCGGCTCCAGCTGGAGATCGCCAAAAAGACCCCCCTCACCGTCAAGATCCCCGACGAGATCGGGGTGGGCGAGCTGGCCAGCCGCATGAAAAAGACCGGCGCCGAGGTGGTCAAGTGCCTGATGAAGAACGGCGTTATGGCCTCCCTCAGCCAGATCATCGACTTCGACACCGCGGCCATCATCGCCGAGGAGATGGGCTGCAAGGTGGAGCATGAGGTCACCGTCACCATTGAGGAGCGGCTGATCGACGACCACGAGGATAAGCCGGAGGATCTGGTTCCCCGGGCCCCCGTGGTGGTGGTCATGGGCCACGTGGACCACGGCAAGACCTCCCTGCTGGACAC
>DVHW01000133.1 GCA_018711785.1 Candidatus Galloscillospira excrementavium | reverse complement strand
GCGGTTTTTGCAACAGCGGCGGGCAGGGAAAGAATGGTATGGGATTGACAACCGGGGACAAAGACAGTATGATAGAAATGTCTACTAAAGGAGTTGGAAATTGAGACTGCGGGCCCCCTCAGCCTGTCTGGGGCCAACTTTTGATTGCATGGATAGATACATAGATAATAGAGATTCGTTTAGGAGGAATTTCTGTATGAGCCGCATTTATACATCGATGGACCAGCTCATCGGCAACACCCCCCTGCTGGAGCTGACCCATATCCGGCAGGCCCACCGGCTGGGTGCCAGGCTGCTGGCCAAGCTGGAGCTGTTCAACCCCGCCGGGTCGGTGAAGGACCGGGTGGCCCGGGCCATGCTGGATGAGGCGGAGGCCGAGGGGACCCTGACGCCCGACTCGGTCATCATCGAGCCCACCTCGGGCAACACGGGCATCGGCCTGGCGGCGGTGGCCGCGGCCCGGGGCTACCGGGTGGTCATCGTCATGCCCGAGACCATGAGCGTGGAGCGCCGGAAGCTGATGCGGGCCTATGGCGCCGAGCTGGTCCTCACCGAGGGGGCCAGGGGCATGGCGGGGGCCATCGAGAAGGCGGAGGAGCTGGCCCGGACCATCCCCGGGGGCTTTGTAGCCGGGCAGTTCGTGAACCCGGCCAACCCCGGCGCCCACCTGACCACCACCGGGCCGGAGATCTGGGAGGACACCGACGGCAAGGTGGACCTCTTTGTGGCCGGGGTGGGCACCGGCGGCACCATCACCGGCGTGGGGCGCTATCTGAAGGGGAAAAAGGCCTCGGTCCGGGTGGTGGCGGTGGAGCCCGCCGACTCCCCGGTCCTCAGCGGCGGAACAGCCGGGCCCCACAAGCTCCAGGGCATCGGCGCCGGCTTTGTGCCGGAGGTGCTGGACACCTCGGTCTACGACGAGATCCTCCAGGTGGGGACGGAGGACGCCTACGCCGCCGCCCGGGAGCTGGGCCGGAGCGAGGGCGCGCTGGCGGGCATCTCCTCCGGCGCGGCCCTCCACGCCGCCATCCAGGTGGCCGGCCGGCCGGAGAACCGGGGCAAGACCGTGGTGGTCCTCCTGCCCGACACCGGGGACCGCTACCTCTCCACCGAGCTTTTTGAGGCATAAACCCAGGGGACATGGCCGAAGAACCGGCCATGTCCCCGTTTTTGCTGTCTCCAGGGGGCGAGATGCCCCCTGTGCCGGTTGACGATAACACGGCGCTGTGATAAAATAACCCGGTTAAACCGAGGGAGACCCGGGGAGAACAGGAGGAGAGACAGGGCCATGCAGACCAATGTGCTGGAGTATCTGGAGGGCGCGGCCCGCACCCACCCGGACAAGACCGCCTTTGCCGATGAGAAGGCCGCCTTCACCTTCTCCCAGTTCCGCGCGGCCGCCCGCTCGCTGGGCAGCGACCTCGCCCGGCGCTGGCGGGCAAACCGGCCGGTGGCCGTGCTGGCCGACCGACAGGCGGAGAGCCTGGTGGGCTGCTTCGCCGCCCTGTACGCCGGGGATTTCTATGTCCCCCTGGACCGGAAGATGCCCCGGGCGCGGCTGGCGGCCGTGCTGGCCGACCTGGCCCCCGAGGGGGTGCTCTGCTCCGAGGCCGACCGGGCTCTGGCAGAGGAGCTGGGCCTGCCCTTCCTGGTCATCGGGGAGCACCTGGACGGGGCGGCGGACGACACCCTCCTGGCCCAGCGGCTGGGCCGGGTGCTGGACGTGGACCCGGTGTACCTCATCTACACCTCCGGTTCCACCGGCGCGCCCAAGGGCATCGTGGTCACCCACCGGGGGGTCATCGACCTGGCGGAGTGGCTCTCCGGGGCTTTGGGCTATTCGGAAGCCGATGTCATCGGCAACCAGACCCCCTTCTACTTCGACGCCTCGGTGAAGGACATCTACCTCACCCTCAAGTGCGCCGCCACCTGCCAGATCCTGCCCAAGAAGCTCTTTATGACCCCGGTGCGGCTGGTGGAGTACCTGAACGAGCGGAAGGTCACCGCCCTGCCCTGGGCCACCTCGGCCTTCCACCTGGTGGCGGCCTCCGGGGTGCTGGAGGGGCACAGACTGAATTATGTCAACAAAGTGTCCGCCGGGGGAGAGGAGCTGCTGGCCAGCGACCTGAACGTGTGGAAGCGGGCCCTGCCGGACTGCGCTTATGTAAACTTATACGGCCCCACGGAGATCACCGTGGACTGCGCCTGGTATCTTGTGGACCGGGAGTTTTCCGACGGCGAGCCGGTGCCGGTGGGGCGGCCCTGCGCCAACAAGGAGATTCTGCTCCTGGACGGGGACCGGCCCTGCGCGCCCGGCGAGCCGGGGGAGATCTGCGTGCGGGGCATCGGGCTCTCCCTGGGCTACTACAACGACCCGGACAAGACCGCCGCCGCCTTTGTGCAGAACCCCTGCAACCCCCACTACCGGGACCTCATCTACCGCACCGGGGACATCGGCGTGTGGGGGGAGGACGGGCTGCTCTACTTTCAGAACCGGCGGGACGGCCAGGTCAAGCACATGGGCTACCGCATCGAGCTGGGGGAGATCGAGCGGGCCCTCTCCGGCTGCGCCGGAGTGACCGACGCCGTGTGCCTCTTTGACCGGGCGGGGGAGCGCATCCTCTGCTGCTACGCCGGCGCGGCGGAGGAGGGGGAGGTGCGCCGGGCGCTGAAGGAGCGGCTGCCCAAGTATATGCTGCCCGGCCAATTCATCCGCCTGGAGGCGCTGCCCCACAACGCCAACGGGAAGATCGACCGGCCCAGGCTGAAGGAGCGGTATCTCCATGAGAGCTCTTCGTGACGGGGCGGAGGCCCGGGACCTCATTGCGGCCCACTTCCGGCCCGGCGTGCGCACCAACCACTTCCTCGCCCCCGCCGAGCTGGACGGCGAGATCGCCCGGGGGCGGCTCTGGGCCAGCGAGTGGGCCGGCGGGGTGGCCTTTTACCACCAAAAGACGGGCTATTGGCGGCTGACCTTCTACCTCAACGACCCGGAGGCCCCCTTCGGCGGGGAGCTGCCCCCCGGTGTGGTGGCCGCCGAGATCGCCCACCGGCCGGGTGTGGACCGGGCGGACAGCGGGTTCTGGCTTCGGCAGGGCTTCTCCCTGGAGGGCCGCCGGGTGCGCATGGTCCGGGAGCGGGCGGACCCCGGTCGGCCCCCCCGCTGGCCGGTGCGGCGGAGCACCGGGGCTGACCGGGAGGCCATCGCCGCCCTCCTGGCCGACCGCTTCCACCCCTATCTGGGCTGCATCCCCGAGGGGGAGGAGCTGACCGGGCTGGTCTCCTCCGGCGGCTTTTTTGTGGCCGGGGAGGGGGCGGTGGAGGGCCTGGTCTCCCTCCGGGAGGAGCGCGGCCACGGCCAGATGCGCCACCTGGCCGTGCGGCGGGACCGGGAGGGGCTGGGCCTGGGCGGCGCCCTGGTGGACGCCGTTTCCCGGGCGGAGGCGCGCAAACGCACCCTGCTGTGGACCGCCGAGCGGGAGGAGAACCTTCGCCTCTACGGGCGCCACGGCTACCGGAGCGACGGCTGGCAGTCCGACCTTTTGCTATACGAACCGTGATAAATCCCTGTGATATGACCAGGAGGAATGAACGCTATGACCGATATGGAAAAGCTCCAGCGCATATTTACCCAGATCTGCCCCGACGCGGACGCGGACAGCGACAGCCTGGTGGACGACGAGCTCATCGACTCCCTGGACCTGGTGAGCCTGGTGGCCGAGATCATGGATGAGTTCGGCGTGAAGATCGCCGTGGACGACATCACCCCGGAGAACTTCAACTCCCTGGACGCCATGCTCGCCCTCATCCGGCGCCTGAAGTAAGCCGTGTCCATCACCTCTCTGCCCTTCCTGGCCCTGGTGGCGGGGGGGCTCGTCCTCTACTACCTGTGCCCCAAGGGCGGGCGCTGGGTGGTGCTGCTGGCCCTGAGCTGTGTCTTCTACCTGTCCGGCGGGTGGGGGGCGGGGTGTTACCTGCTCTTCACCGCCCTCACCACCTGGGCCGCCGGGCTGGCGCTGGGGCGGCTCAACGCCGCCCTGGACGCCCTCCCCGCCGGGGAGGGGCGGCGCGCCGCCGCCCGGGGCCCGGAGCGGGGCAAGCGGCTGACCGTGCTGTTTGTCCTGCTGGCCAACTTCGGGCTGCTCTACGCCGTCAAGTACTGGGACTTCACGGCCTCCCTGGCCGGGGGACTGGGGCTGACTCTGCCCACTCTGGACCTGCTGGTGCCCCTGGGGCTGTCCTTCTACACCTTCCAGGCCGTGGGCTATGTCATCGACACCTACCGGGGCAAGGTGGAGCCGGAGAAAAACCCCCTGAAGTACCTCCTCTTTGTCTCCTTCTTCCCCCAGATGACCCAGGGACCCATCGGCCGCTATGGGGAGCTGGCCCCCCAGCTGCTGCGGGGGAACGGCTTCTCCTGGGAGAACTGCCGGGCCGGCCTCACCGACATCCTGGCCGGGCTGCTGAAGAAACTGGTGCTGGCCGACCGGGCGGGGGTGGTGGTCAGCGCGGTCATCGACCACTATACCGAGTACAGCGGCAGCGTCATCGCCTTTGCCGTGCTGCTCTACTGCCTGCAGATCTACTGCGACTTCTCCGGCGGCATCGACCTGGTGCGGGGGGTGGCCCGGCTGTACGGTGTGGAGCTGGCCGAGAACTTCCGCCGGCCCTTCTTCGCCACCTCGGTGGCCGACTTCTGGCGGCGGTGGCACATCAGCCTGGGCACCTGGATGAAGGACTATGTGTTCTACCCCCTCTCCCTCTCCAGGCCCTTCCTCAAGCTGGGCAAGTTCACCCGGCGGCGGGTCGGCGGGCGGCTGGGCAAGCTCATCCCCTCCGCCCTGGCCACCTTCGTGGTCTACCTCATCATCGGCTTCTGGCACGGGGCCCAGTGGAAGTACGTGGCCTTCGGCATCTGGAACGGGACCATCATCTCCCTGTCCCAGCTCCTCAAGCCCACCTTCTCCGCCTGGCGCGCCAGGCTGGACCGGCTGGGGGAGAGCGGGCTCTACCACGCCTTCGAGGTCCTGCGCACCTTTCTGCTGGTGTTCATCGGCCGCTACCTGGCACGGGGCATCGGCTTTATGGCGGCGGTGAACATGCTGCTGGCCACGGTGTTCCGCTTCACCCCCTCCGACCTGTGGAACGGCACCCTGATGGGGCTGGGCCTGGCGGGGATCGACTACTGGGTGTTATTGATCGGGACTATCATCCTATTTGTAATTGAGACCATCCAGGAAAAACAGGGCAGCCTCGCCGCCTTCCTGGACCGGCGGCCCGCCGTGCTCCAGTGGCTGGTGGTGATGGCGGGACTGTTGTGCCTGCTCTACTTCGGTATTTTCCGGGAGGGATATATCGCCTCCCAGTTTATCTATCAGCAGTACTAGGAGGTCCGGCGCGTGAAAGCAAAACACTGGTGCATGATGTTCCTGGCCTCGGTGGTGCTGGTGGGCCTGCTGCTGGCGGGTCTGAACTTCCTGGTGGACCCCTTCGGGGCCTTCGGCGATACGATCTTCCAGTGGTGGTCCTATGACGAGACCACGAATCCCCGCATCGCCAAGCAGACCTATCTGGAGACCCACCACGGCGAGTACGACTCCTATATCGTGGGCTGCTCCTCTACCAGCTCCTTCCCGGTGGCCGCCCTCAACGAGTACACGGGGGACCGGTTCTACAACGCCTTTGTCTACGGCGCGGACATGGAGGACACCGAGCTGCAGGTGAACTACCTCCTGGACCACTACGAGGTGAAGAACATCGTCCTCAACGTCCACATCGTCAACACCCTCCACTACTCCGACCCCGGCGAACCCATGACCGGGGCCATGCCGGCCAGTCTCAGCGGGGAGAACCCGGTGAGCTATACCCTGCGCTACCTCTTTGCCGACCCCCGGTACGCCTTGGCCAAGCTGGACGCCCTGGGGGAGGACACCTGGCTGCCCCAGACCTTCGACGTGTTCGACGAGGCGACCGGGGAGTACGACAAGCGCCTGCGGGATATCGAGCCCATCGGGGACCTGGAGCGCTATTTCGAGGCCTATCCGGAGTTCGTGAACTACCCCTCCTACACCGTGGACATGGTGGACCTGGAGGAGACCGTGGCGAGCGTGGCGCGCATTAAGGCCCGCTGCGACGAGGCGGGGGTGGACTTCCTGGCCGTCTGCCCCACCAACTATGTGGACTACCTCCGGCTCTACCAGCCCGAGCAGGTAGAGGAGTTTTTCCGGCAGCTGGCCCAGGTCACCGATTTCTGGGACTTCTCCTTCAACGCCATCAGCTACGACCCCCGGTTTTTCTACGACGGCTCCCACTTCCGCAACGCGGTGGGGGAGATGATGTTCGCCGAGATCTACGGCAACGACTCTGTCTGGCGGCCGGAGGACTTTGGGACCCTGGTGACGGCGGAAAACGTGGAGGAGCACCTGGCCACCTACTGGGACGTGCCCGAGCCGGCGGAGGAGGACCGCACCGCCCAGGTGCCCATCCTCTGCTACCACTCGGTGGTGGAGGACCCGGCCCTGGCCAGCGCCTACGCCATCACCGCCGAGGCCTTTGAGGCCCAGATCAGAGCCCTGAGCGAGGCGGGATATGTGGGCGTGACCACGGAGGAGCTCATCGCCTATGTGTACGAGGGGGCGCCTTTGCCGGACAAGCCGGTGCTCATCACCTTCGACGACGGGTATCTGGACAACTACACCCTGGCCTATCCTATTTTGCAGAAGTACAACATGAAGGCCACCATTTTCGCGGTAGGCAGCACCTTCGGCTCCACCTACTACAAGGACACCGACCACGCCATGACCCCCCATTTCGGCGCCGAGGAGGCCCGGGAGATGGCCCAGTCCGGCCTCATCTCCATCCAGAGCCACACCTATGACTTCCACCAGTGGGCGCCCTATGAGGAGAGCGAGCCGGTGCGCAGCAATATCCTGCCCCTGGAGGGGGAGGACGAGTGGGAGTACGCCGACCTGGTGGCCCAGGACTTCCAGAAGAGCCGCGCGCTGCTGGAGGAGGCCACCGGCCAGGCCGTAGAGGCCCTGGCCTTCCCCGGCGGGGAGCACTGCGAGCTGGCCGAGGCGGTGCTCCGCCTGGAGGGGGTCAAGCTCACCGTCACCACCCAGGCGGGGGGCAACACCATCGTCAAGGGCCTGCCCCAGAGCCTCTACTGCCTGGGCCGCTATTACAGCTCCGACGCGCTGACGCCGGAGCAGGTGGTGGAGATGATCGGCGGGTAGCATAGCACTATGGAGCGTGGAAAAGCCGCGCAGCGTTCGCGGCGCGGCGCACGCCAGCGCCTGCCCGAACGGGCGCTCACACTTACTTGAAATCCTCCGCCGCGGGAGCCGGTCTTTTGACTGCTCCCGCGGCCGTGTTTTGCGGTAATTTTTTGGAATTTGCCATAGGATTTGTGCCGGAATTGGTGTATAATACCTCCGTCAGGAAATACTTCTGTTCAGGAGGTAATATTATGTTGAAAGTCGATGTGTCCAGCGCCCTGTCCTTCCTGCCCCAGGACTGGTTCACCGCCCGTCAGGCCGCCCTGGAGGAGGCCCGGGTCAAGCTGGAGAACGGCAGCGGGGCCGGCGGGGAGTTCACCGGCTGGGTCCACCTGCCCCGGGACTACGATAAAGAGGAATATGCCCGCATCAAGGCCGCCGCGGCCAAGATCCGCTCTGACTCCGACGCCCTGGTGGTCATCGGCATCGGCGGGTCCTACCTGGGGGCCCGGGCGGTCATCGAGCTGCTGGCCTCCCCCAACTACAACCTGAAGAAAAAGGACGGCCCCGACATCTTCTTCGCCGGCAACGGCCTGTCCACCGACGCCCTGCTGGAGGTCATCGACCTGGTGAAGGACCGGGACTTCTCGGTGAACGTCATCTCCAAGTCGGGCACCACCACCGAGCCCGCGGTGGCCTTCCGCATCTTCAAGGCCCTGCTGGAGGAGAAGTACGGCAAGGAGGGGGCCAAGGGCCGCATCTACGCCACCACCGACAAGGCCAGGGGCGCCCTGAAGGGCCTGGCCGACCGGGAGGGCTACGAGGAGTTCGTGGTGCCCGATGAGGTAGGGGGCCGGTACAGCGTCCTCACCGCGGTGGGCCTGCTGCCCATCGCCGTGGCGGGCATCGACACCGACGCGCTGATGGCCGGCGCCGCCGAGGCCATGGAGGCCCTGGCCCAGGGCGGAGCGGACAACCCCGCCTGGCAGTACGCCGCCGCCCGCCACGCTCTGTACGAGGGGGGCAAGAAGGTGGAGCTGCTGGCCTGCTATGAGCCCTCCTTCCGCTTCTTCGCCGAGTGGTGGAAGCAGCTCTACGGCGAGAGCGAGGGCAAGGAGAACAAGGGCATCTTCCCCGCCAGCGTGGAGTTCACCGCTGACCTCCACTCCATGGGGCAGTACATCCAGCAGGGGGAGCGGCTCATGCTGGAGACCGTGGTCCGCTTTGACCAGTCCCGCGGCGAGTTTACCATCCCCCACGACCCGGAGAACGTGGACGGGCTCAACTTCCTGGCCGGGAAGAACCTGTCCTTCGTGGCCGAGCAGGCCCTCCGGGCGGTCACCCTGGCCCATGTGGACGGCGGGGTGCCCAATCTGCGCGTGGACCTGCCCCGGCGCTGCGAGCGGGCGGTGGGCCAGATGATCTACTTCTTCGAGTACGCCTGCGGCCTCAGCGGCTACCTGCTGGGGGTCAACCCCTTCGATCAGCCCGGCGTGGAGGCCTATAAAAACAATATGTATGCCCTGCTGGGCAAGCCGGGCTATGAGCAGCAGAAGGCAGAGCTGGAGGCAAGGCTGTAAGCCTCCACACCGAGGGTTTTGCAGCGCAAAACCTCGATGCCGGGCGGATTAACTCCGCCCGAGCAGATAAAATCACGGGGTCCCCGCACGGCCTTGGCCGTGTAGGGGAGGCTTACAAGAACAACATGTACGCCCTGCTGGGCAAGCCGGGCTATGAGCAGCAGAGGGCGGAGCTGGAGGCGCGACTGTAAGTCCCCCAGCCGGACTGTGAATTTTCGGTGAACTTATCCAAACTGGTTGCAATCGGGGCGCAGAAATGGTAACATAAATACACAAGGCCGGGGGGACACTCCGGCGCGACAAGATGAAGGAGTTGATTCAAATGGTAAGAGTGATCATGGGGGTCAAGGGCACCGGCAAGACCAAGCAGATGATCGAGCTTATCAATTCCGCGGTCCACAGCGAGCACGGCAACGTGGTCTGTATTGAAAAGGGCGCTAAGCTGACCTTTGATATTCATTCCAAGATCCGTCTGGTGGAGGCCGGCGACTACAATATCACCAGCTATGACATGATGCGGGGATTCATCAGCGGCCTGTACGCTGGCAACTACGATATCACCCATATCTTTATTGACAGCCTGACGAAAATCGTCGGTACCAACGCCGATGTCGCTGCGGTGGAGGATTTCCTGGACTGGCTCAACTCCTTCGGCGAGAAGAACGGCATCAAGTTCACCGTTACCATCAGC
>DVHW01000132.1 GCA_018711785.1 Candidatus Galloscillospira excrementavium | reverse complement strand
GTTTCGCAACCAAAAATCTGGCGGCTCATTTGATGCGCTATGTTATCTAAGCTTATTAGCTTAGTATCCTTATAATACTATACATATAAGCTTAGTTCAAGCCTTTTAAAAGAAATATTATTAAATAAATTTGCTTAGATTATCTTGACAACGCTAAACAAATATGCTATGTTTCAAATAGGAACAACCATAGATGGGAGCTGGATGTATGGCGATTGGCGAACGAATTCACTTTTTCCGTCTCCTGCGGGGGATGACACAGAAATATCTCGGCATGGCGCTGGGCTTTCCAGAGAAGTCCGCTGATGTGCGCCTGGCACAGTACGAAACAGGATCAAGAACCCCTAAAGCAGACCTGACAGCCGCCTTGGCGCAGGTACTGGATGTCTCGCCCCATGCTCTCTCCGTCCCGGATATAGACTCCTATGTGGGGCTGATGCACACCCTGTTTACCCTAGAGGACAACTACGGGCTGAAAGTCACGGAGCAGGATGGTGAGCTTGCCTTGCAGGTAGATTTCCGCAAAAACAAGGATGCTGCCCGACTTCATGAAATGCTCTGGGCCTGGCGGGAACAGGCCGCCAAACTGGATGCCGGAGAGATCTCCCAGGAGGAGTACGACCGCTGGCGCTACCACTATCCGGAGTACGACAGCAGCCAGATCCACGCCAAGGTGCCGCCGGAGGGGCTGATCTGACCCCCTCACTTGTAGTCCACGGGAGAGACTGTTTGTTGCGCAAAATCAGAAAATTCAGATAAATGAGAGCAAAATAAAAAAGGTCTAACTGATCAGCAAAAATCAGTTAGACCTTTTACTTATGAATAAAAAGATGAGGATTTTCAGGCTACTCGCAAGCCACCCGATTTTTTGTTTCAAACGCAATAAATCGGGATTTAACGAGTGCTATCAATCTGCTATCAAATGGGGATTTGAAAAATCAAAAAGTCAGTATTTTCAAGGGTTTGCGGGCCCTCATATCCACTTTTTGCTTATTCCCACTCGATGGTCCCGGTGGGCTTCGGCGTCAGGTCGAACAGCACCCGGTTGACCCCCTTCACCTCGGCGGTGATGCGGGCGGTGATATGCTGGAGCAGGTCAAAGGGCACGTTTTCCACGGTGGCGGTCATGGCGTCTACGGTATTGACAGCGCGGATGATCGCGCACCACTCGTCGGCTCGGCGGCCCTCCCGCACGCCCACGCTCTTCAGGTCGGGGATGACGGTGAAATACTGCCACACCTTGCCCGCCAGGCCGTGCTTGGCAAACTCCTCCCGGAGGATGGCGTCGGACTCCCGGACGGCCTCCAGCCGGTCCCGGGTGATGGCCCCCAGACAGCGCACCCCCAGGCCGGGGCCGGGGAAGGGCTGGCGGTAGACCATGGAGTCGGGCAGGCCCAGTGCCTTGCCGCAGGCGCGGACCTCGTCCTTGAAGAGCATCTTCAGCGGCTCCACCAGCTGGAACTTCAGGTCCTCGGGCAGGCCGCCCACGTTGTGGTGGCTCTTGACCGCCTTCACGGTCTTGGTGCCCGACTCGATGATGTCGGGATAGATGGTGCCCTGGCCCAGGAACTGGATGCCCTCCAGCTTGCGGGCCTCCTCCTCAAACACGCGGATAAACTCCGCGCCGATGATCTTCCGCTTGGTCTCCGGGTCGCTGACGCCCGCCAGCTTGTCCAGGAAGCGGTCCACCGCGTCCACATAGATGAGATTGGCCCCCAGCTCCTCCCGGAACACCTTGACCACCTGCTCGGGCTCCCCCTTGCGCAGCAGGCCGTGGTTCACATGGACACAGGTGAGCTGGCTCCCGATGGCCTTGATGAGCAGGGCGGCCACCACCGAGGAGTCCACGCCGCCGCTGAGGGCCAGCAGCACCTTTCCCTCCCCCACCTGCCGGCGGATGAGCTCCACTTGGTCGGCGATGAAGTTCTCCATGTTCCAGTTGGCCTGGGCGCCGCAGATGCCGAAGATAAAGCTAGAAAGCGCCTGCTTCCGCTCCCCCGGGTTGGCGGGCCAGGGCTTGTCCCCCCTGTGGTCGGCCAGAAGAACGGGGATGTCACAGTTGTAGATGTCCACAGAGGCATCGATCTCCGCGCCGTCCACCACGCGGTTGGGTCCGCCGTTGAGGATGACGCCCTTCACATTGGGCAGGGCTTTCAGCTCCTCCAGGGTGATGTCGTGGGGGTGGATCTCGCTGTACACGCCCAGGGCGCGGATCTCCCGGGCCAGGCGGGGGTTCTCCTCGCTCCCCAGGTCCAGAATGACGATCATGTCCTGCTTCATTGCAGTACCTCCTACAAAAATTTGCCGCGGCGCGGCGCGGGGGCTGTCGTAGATGAGGTTATTATATCGAAAACCTGGCCCTCTGTCCAGCGCAGGAGGCAGAAAAGCGCACCGGCGGGGCGGCCCGCCCCGTCCCCCTGGCGGGGAAGGGACTTGCAATCCCGCCCGTTCCCTGCTATAATCGACACGGAAAACAAAAATGCGGCAGCTTGCGGGTGCGCCAACACCCGCAAGCCTGCGCAGGTGCTAACCCCACCTACACAACGGCCCATTGGCCGCACCGCATGGAACATTATACGACAGTCCGGCCCTTCTTTGCAAGGGGCGGTTTTGCCGCATTTGTCTCCTGTGGCTGTGTCGCATGAAGAGGCATTCCGCTTCTCACGCTGTGTAGGCTCTGCCCTGCACGGCGTTTTTGTTTTCCGCCCGCCGCCCGGGGGCGCAAGCCCTCTGGGCCGGTGAGGTGGAAACATTATCATGACAGAAGGAGAACGAAGGCATGGCAAGTGAGAAAAAGCTGTGGGAGGTCATCCGGGAGGCGGGATTCGACCCTCTGGAAAACGGCGGGATCGTGGTCAAGTACGCGGCAGACAACC
Source organism: Candidatus Galloscillospira excrementavium (assembly GCA_018711785.1). GTDB lineage: Bacteria > Bacillota > Clostridia > Oscillospirales > Oscillospiraceae > Galloscillospira_A > Galloscillospira_A excrementavium. Next base: position 1,271 of record DVHW01000132.1, on the reverse strand, counting down.
TGAGTGAAAAAATCGCGGACTTCTTCAACATGGAGTTCTATGTGCTCCAGCTCTGCAAGGAGGAGCTCCTCCTCATCCCCTTCAGCAAGCTGACCCTCGCCCTGAATCGGGAGGTGGCGCTGGAGGTCCCCTATGACACCATCCGCTCTGTGGATATCGCTCCCGATGGGCTCAACTACACCATCACCATCCACACTGGCGGGGAGGACATCGCCCTCACCGCCCAGCAGAAGGAGCTCAGCGAGTTCCGCAGCTCAGGGACCCTGGCCACCGGTCTGGGGACGCTGAACGTGGGCGTGCTGGGCGCGGACGGCCTCCACCCCTCCAACTGGCACCGGCAGAATCTGGACACCGTTCTGGAGGCCCTGGGCAAGCTGGGCCGCTGAACACAAAAGTGCCCCTCCCACTGGGAGGGGCACTTCTTATACCCTCTTCCACACCGCGCCGCCGGGCACGTCGGTGATCTCCACGCCCCGGGCCTTCAGCTCGTCCCGGATGCGGTCGGCCTCGGCGAAATTCTTGGCCTTCTTGGCCTCGTACCGCTGCAGCACCAGCGCGTCCACGGCGGGGTCCCCCTCGCCGGTGATGGCGTAATCCCCGGCGGAGGTGGTGGCGGCCCTGGCCTGCTCGGCCCGCCTGGCCGCCGCCTTGTTCAGCAGGTCCAGTCCCAGCACGGTGTCAAAGCTGCCGATGGCGGCCAGCTTGGTGGCGTCGCTGACATCGGCCTTGAGCACGTCGTAGACCTTGGTGACCCCCAGGGAGGTGTTCAGGTCGTTGCCCACCGCCTCCAGGAAGCCGGCCTTGAAGCCCTCCACCGCCGCCTGGTCCGCCTCGCCGCCCTCCTTCAGGGCAGCGACCCGGTTCACCAGCTTGTTATAGGCCGCTTTGGCGTTGTCCAGGTTCTCCCAGGAGAACACCAGCCCCTTGCGGTAGTGGCTCTGCAGGCAGAACAGCCGGTAGACCAGGGGGTCGTACCCCTTCTCCTCCAGCAGAGAGACCGTGAGGAACTCCCCGCTGGACTTGCTCATCTTGCCGTGGTCGGTGTTCAGGTGGTGGACGTGCATCCAGTACCGGCACCAGGGGTGGCCCAGGTAGGCCTCGGACTGGGCGATCTCATTGGTGTGGTGGGGGAAGGCGTTGTCGATGCCGCCGCAGTGGATGTCTAGGTACTCCCCCAGGTACTTCATGGAGATGCAGGAGCACTCGATATGCCACCCCGGGTAGCCCACCCCCCAGGGGGAGTCCCACTTGAGGGCCTGGTCCTCGAACTT
>DVHW01000003.1 GCA_018711785.1 Candidatus Galloscillospira excrementavium | reverse complement strand
GGGAGCGGCGGCGGCGGTGGGAGGCGGGCTTCTTCTCCCCCTCGGGGGCGGGGGCGGCCTCCTTGGCCTTGGCGGGAGCGGTTCCCTCCGCCTTGGGGGATTTCTCCCCTTTGGGCTTGTCCTTCGCCTTGGAGGGGTCCTGCTTCTGGCCGGAGCGTTTCCGGTCCCGGCGGCTGCGGGCGGGCTTCTCCGCCGGCGGCTCGGCGGCCGCCGGGGACTCCATCCCCAGCCGGTCCAGGGCGGCCCCCAGGCCGCTGAGGCGGCGCAGGCCCTCCTCGCCGGGGGGCGGGGTCACCTTGCGCAGCTTCTCCAGCTCCTCCGGCGGCGGGGCCACATAGCCCTCGGGCCGCTTGCCCTTGCCGTTGCGGACCACGCAGATCTCGCAGTTGTGGTAGCACCGGGGGGGATCGTTGGAGTCCTCCAGCCGGACCTTCACGGTCTCCCGCAGCAGGTCCACCTGGCTCACGGTGCCCACCCCGTCGGGGCACTCTACAAAGGATTCATTCTTGGGCATGCGCTTTACCGCGTCCTCATAGGCTTCTTGCTCGTACTTCAGGCAGCACATCAGCCGGCCGCAGGTGCCGGAGATCTTGGTGGGGTTGAGGGAGAGGTTCTGGGTCTTGGCCATTTTGATGGACACGGGCTGGAACTCCCCCAGGAAGGTGGAGCAGCAGAAGGGCTTGCCGCAGATGCCCAGGCCGCCCAGCATCTTGGCCTCGTCCCGCACGCCGATCTGGCGCAGCTCGATGCGGGTGTGGAACACCCCGGCCAGGTCCTTGACCAGGCTGCGGAAGTCCACCCGGCCCTCGCTGGTGAAGAAGAAGAGGATCTTGCTGCCCTCGAAGTTGTACTCCACCTCGACGAGCTTCATCTCCAGGCCGTGCTCGGCGATCTTCTGCTGGCAGATTTGGAACGCCCGCTTCTCCTTCTCCCGGTTCTTCTCCACCTGGGCCAGGTCCTTCTCGGTGGCCAGGCGGACCAGGGCGCGGAGGGGCTGGACCACGGCGCTGTCCTCCACCATGGTGTTGGGCTGGACACACTCGCCGTACTCGGTGCCCGAGGCGGTCTCCACGATGACCCCCTGGCCCTCCGCCACCGGGGCGCCCTTGGGGTCGAAATAGTATTGCTTGCCTCCGCTCTTGAAGCGGACGCCGATGATCTCGGTCATGGGGGTTCCTCCGAATCTGGTAAGTACAAAGTAAGATCAGGCAGGGGAGCGGGGCCGGAGCCCGTCCCCGGCCAGGGCGGCGCACAGCCAGCCCGCCAGGTGGCCGGCGCCGGTGTTGAAGCCGGCAGCGGCCCGCAGGGTCTCGCAGGTGTCGGCCACCGCCAGCAGCGCCCGCCCGGTGAGGCTGCGGGCGGCCTGGGCCGCGGCGGCGCGGCGGTCGCTGTCCTGTTCGGCCGGGGCGGCGCCCGATTGGATCACCAGGGCGTCCCGGACGAGGAGGAGGGTCTCCTCCAGGAGGGCGGTGAGCGCCTCCCGGTCCCACTTCTCCAGACCCACGCAGAACTCGGCCAGGGCCAGCTCGCTGCCCTCCTCCAGGCGGCGCAGCAGCTCCATCGCCCCCTGCCGGGCCTGGCTTTCCTCCCCGCCGGACTCCTCCAGCTCGGCCACCGCCCGGCCCAGCAGGCCCTCGCAGCGGCCGGCGGCCTGGCGCAGCAGGTCCATGGGCTTGTCCGGATAGCGGCGGGAGAGCCAGGTGAGGGCCTCCTCCGCCGTCACCGGGGCGAGGGAGAGGGTCTCGCAGCGGGAGCGGACGGTCTGGAGCAGGGCGGCGGCGTTGTCGGTGAGCAGGAAGAAGGCGGCGTAGGCCGGGCCCTCCTCCAGCAGCTTGAGCATGGCATTCTGGGCGCTGGCGTTCATGGTCTGGGCGTTTTTCAGCACATAGACCTTCCGGGGCGCCTCATTGGGGCGGATATAGGCGTCGGCGCGGAGCTGGCGCACCTGGGCCACGGTGATGTCCTTCCCGTCCTCCCCGGTGGTCTGCACGTCTGGGTGGATGCCGGCGAGGACCTTCTTGCAGGGCGGGCACTGGCCGCAGGGTTTGCGGGCATCGTCCTGCGCCTCACAGACCATGGCCGCGGCGAGCAGCCGGGCCAGAGTGGTGCGGCCTGAGCCGGGGGCGCCGGAGAGAATATAGGCGTGGGAGAGCCCCCGCCGGGCGGTCTGGGCGTCCAGCTGGCGCTTGAGGGGCAGGTTGCCGCACAGGGAGGAGAGGTCCATCAGACGCGCTCGAACCGCTCGATGTCCACCACAAAGATGGTGGCTCCACCCACGACTACCTCCACGGGCATGGAGGGATAGTAGCCGTAGCTCATCTCGGTGGTGGTGGGGATCATCTGCTTGCGGCTGTGGGACTCGGCCTTGATGATGTCGATGACGGTCTGGACCTTCTCCTCGTCCACACCCACCAGGATGGTGACGTTGCCCGCCATCAGAAAGCCGCCGGTGGTGGACAGCTTGGTGGAAGAGAAGCCCTTCTTGGTCAGGGACTGCGTTACGGCGTTGGCGTCGTCATAGTTGATGATGGCAATGATCAGTTTCATTCCAAATCCCTCCTCAGGCGGTGGTGCCAATGGGTTATAGGTTATTATACTCCATTCGAAGAAAATATGCGAGATATTTTTTGCGCCCCGCCCTGCCCGGATGCGGATTTCCGCCGCGGGAGCGCGGCGGGCCGGGAGTTCCCCCGGTGCTCCCGGTGTGGACGCGGCCCCGGGACGTGTGATAAAATGAAAAAAACGGTGCTGCGGGGGAATGGACGTGGAGTGGATGGAGGAAGTGCGGCAGAGGAGCCGGCGGGGCAATCAGGTGCTCTTTGCAAAGGACAGCGCCTGTCTGCGGGATCTGGCGGAGCTGCTTCGGCCGGCACCTCACCGGGTGGCAGTCCTGTGGGGTCTGGAGCTGGCCCGGGGCTCGGTGGAGGAGCTGGAGGAGAGATACCCGGCGGAGCGGCGCCCCCGGGAGGCCTGGGAGGCGGCCTGGGCTTGGGCGTCCGGGGAGATCAAGATGCGCCTGGCCCAGCGGAAGATCCTGGACTGTCACGCGCTGGCAAAGGAGCTGGACAGCCCGGCAGATCGGGCGCTCTGCCACGCGGTCGGGCAGGCCTGCTCCATCGTCCACACGGCGGGACATGCGCTGGGCTACCCGATCTATGACCTCACAGCCCTGGTCAACCGGCTGGGGTTGGAGCACTGCGCCCAGGCCGTGGAGGAGAGAAGGCGGGTCTACACCGACCGGCTGCTCTATTGGCAGGAGCACGCAGGCGAGTACCGGGGCGCCTGGGCGGAGTTTCTGCTCAAATAGGGGGCGCCCGGAAAACGGCAAAAAGACCGGGCCGGGAAACTTCCCGGCCCGGAGGGGAGAGGAGGACAGCATTCTCTGCTGTCCTCCTCATTTGCTGTAAAAATCTCCGATGTCTCTTTCCCAGGAGGGGCCTTATGATGGGCGCCGCTTATTCCTCCTCGGTCTCGGTGACGGCGATGTGCAGCTCGTCCAGCTGGGCCTGGGTGACGGTGCCGGGGGCGCCC
>DVHW01000131.1 GCA_018711785.1 Candidatus Galloscillospira excrementavium | reverse complement strand
GCGCAGGCCACCGTGGCCCCGCCGGTGTAGGCGAAGAGGTTGAGCACCGAAATGGGACGTCCGGCCCGGCGGATCAGGTCCCCGGCCCAGTCCCAGTTGGCCCCCTGTTCGGGGAAGAGGCCGGTGTGCTTGAAGTTCATGGGCTTGACCTGGAAGGTGAGGGGGCCGTAATGGATCTGCCACCGCTCGGGCACCTGCTTTTTCTCCCAGGCCCCGCCGCCGGTGGAAGAGCGGGCGTACCGCCCGTCGGCCCGGCGCCAGAGGGGGTTTTTGCGGGGCGTGGCCCAGATGGCCTGGGGGTCGGGCCGCACCAGGATATACTTTCCCCACCGCTCCAGCCGCTCCCCGCCGCCGCAGTCGATGAGCTCATAGTCCTTCCAGCCGTCCGATTTCCACACAGGGCCCACTTCCCCACTTTAATCTTTAATACACTCAGAATTATAACATTATAGCATCTGGCGGGGAGCGCGTCAATTGATTCCCGCGGGATGCGGGCGGAAGAATCGCCGATTCCTTGCGACAAAAGATTGTGTTATTTGCATGAATATGATAAAATAACCGCAACACCGCGTGACAAGGGAGTTGTTGTCCATGAGTACCGGAGAGAATCTGTTCCGCACCGCCGCGTTCGGCGGGTTTCAGAAGCAGGACGTGCTGAACTATATCGAGTCCTCCGCCAAGGAGCACCGCGAGAAGCTGGAGGCTCTCCAGGGCGAAGTGGAGCAGCTGCGCCAGGGCCGGGAGGAGCTGGAAAAGCGCGCCCAGGAGCAGGAGGAGCGCCTCTCCGCCCTGACGGCCGAGCGGGAGCGGCTGGAGGGGGCGCTGGCCCAGCGGGAGGAGGAGCTGCGCCAGGCCCGGGCCGACGCGGAGGAGAAGGGCGCCCGGCTGTCCGAGCTGGAGAAGCAGACCGCCGAGCAGCAGGAGAAGCTGCGCCGGGCCGAGCCCGCCGCCCAGGCCTACGAGACCCTCAAGGACCGCACCGCCGGGGTGGAGCTGGAGGCCCACCGCCGGGCCCAGGTCATCGAGAACGAGGCCCAGGCCAAGGCAAAGGAGACCCTCCAGAAGCTGGAGCAGTGGCTGGGCAAGGTCCGGGCGGGCTACGACCGGCTGCGCACCGACCTGGACGCCACCATCGCCCACGCCGCCGGGGAGCTGGAGCGGGTGGGGAAGAGCCTGGACGGCTTCCCCGCCGAGTTTGACGAGCGGGACGCGGAGCTGGAGCAGCTGGTGGAGGAGTGCCGGGCCCTCTCCGGCCCAAAGCCGCCCCAGCCCCTGCCCCTGGACGGGGAGGAGTAAGGGCTGTGGACCACGCGCTGCGCCTGCACACCGAGGAACTCCGGGAGGCCATCCCCGGCCTGACAGCTGGGGACCGGGTGCTCCTGTCCGGGACCGTCTATACCGCCCGGGATGCCGCCCACAAGCGGCTCTTCGCTCTGCTGGACGCGGGGGAGGAGCTGCCCTTCCCCCTGCAAAATGCCGTGATCTACTACGCCGGGCCCACACCGGGCCAGCAGGGCATGGCGGTGGGGGCCTGCGGGCCCACCACCTCGGGGCGGATGGACCCCTACGCCCCGAGGCTGCTGGACCTGGGCCTGGCCGCCATGATCGGCAAAGGGGAGCGGTCCCCGGCGGTGGAGGAGGCCATCGTCCGCAATGGGGCGGTCTACTTTGCCGCCGTGGGGGGCGCGGGGGCCCTCATCGCCCGGTGCATCCGCTCCTCTCAGGTCATCGCCTTTGAGGAGCTGGGCTGCGAGTCCATCAAGCGCATGGAGGTGGAGGACCTGCCCCTGACGGTGGCCATCGACTGCCGGGGCGGGAACCTGTACCGCAGCGGCAGGGAACGATACCGGAAATAGCATCAGCCGGGAGGCAAATGCCTCCCGGCTGATGTCACATTTTGCGCAGAACATCCTCTGCCAGCAGGGAGCCCACCAGTCCGGCGGCAAAGAGGATGAGGGCGTTTTCCGCCAGCCCGGCGGCGTACCCCCACAGCGGGTATGTACTCAGGCCCCCATCCCCGGCAGCAAAAAGAAGGAGCAGCGCGCCCAGCAGGGTGAGCAGGGCGAGGACCAGACACCGGGTGAGGAGAAAGCGGGGGAGGGCGTGCAGTTCAGGCGGTTTCTTCTTGGTGCGCAGGCGGCATTCCTCCCCGGTGCGGCGGGGCGCGCCCCCCGCGGTTTGTCTCCATCCTAGCAGAGGGACTCCGCCGGCGCAAGGCAAAAAGATTTCCAGGCCCCACAGAGAAATTTCCGACCCTCTTCGCCCCGGTTCGACACGATTCGGAGGGCGGGTTGACAGAAAGGACCGGGAGGGGACATAATGCCCGCCCCGCGTGTCGAAACCTGCGATATTTTGCAGTATACAATTGCTGGAAAATACAATATAATGTTGCCTGGCAAAAAAAGAAGAGGAGGAAACACAAGATGAGGGAATTGCTGGTAGATACGAAGACGCAGACCGGAGCGGACGGCACCGAGTATAGCTTCGACTATTTCGTCCTGGTGGACGAGATGCGCGTCGGTGCGTTTGACTGCGAGAGCTATGGGGTCAAGGTGGCACAGCGGGGCGGAACAGAGGCGGCGGAGATCCCCAATGTGACCACCAGCGTGGCCCGTATCGACGAGCTGTTGGAGCGGCTTACCAGAAACTTCGTCACGCCTTCCACCCTTCGGGATGTGGTGGAGGACTGGCTCTGACCCGGTGCCCTGGCCCCGGCTGTCTGGCCGGGGCTGCTTTTTGCCCTTTTCACTTGTGCAAGCCTCTAAAATGATATCCTGAGATCCGGCAAGAAGCGGCGGAAAAAGCCCTCGCCGGGATTGACAACCACTGGAAGAAACGGTATGATACGCATAGTGTGTGATTTGTCGAAGGAACGGCGGATTTGCCGGGGCAGCGGACCTCCCCGCCGGTTCTTTGACGCAGGGAGGGTTCCAGTCATGAACGAGAGAGAAAGCTTTGCCTCCCGCCTGGGCTTCGTGCTCATCTCGGCGGGGTGTGCCATTGGCCTGGGCAACGTGTGGCGGTTCCCCTATATCGTGGGGCAGTACGGCGGCGCGGCCTTTGTGCTGATCTACCTGGTGTTCCTGGTCATTATGGGCCTGCCCATCATGTCCATGGAGTTCGCCGTGGGCCGGGCCAGCCGGAAGAGCATCACCATGTCCTTCCAGAAGCTGGAGCCCAAAGGCAGCAAATGGCACTGGTACGGCTGGTTCGGTCTGGCGGGCAACTACCTGCTGATGATGTTCTACACCACCATCGCGGGCTGGCTGCTGCTCTACTTCTGCAAGATCGCCCTGGGCCAGTTTGAGGGCATGACCACCGCCCAGGTCGGCGAGGCATTTACCGCCATGCAGACCCAGGACGTGGGCATCCAGCTGTTGTTCATGGTGATCGTGGTGGTATTGGGCATGCTGGTGTGCAGCAAGGGCCTGAAGAACGGCGTGGAGAAGGCCAACAAGGCCATGATGCTCTGCCTGCTGGCCCTGCTGGTGGTGCTGGCCGTCCGCGCCCTCACCCTGCCCGGCGCCGTGGAGGGACTTAAGTTCTATCTGGTGCCCAATTTTCACAACCTGATGTACGACGCAGAGGGCAACTTCCGCCTGTGGGAGGCCGTCTACGCCGCCATGGGTCAGTCCTTCTTCACCCTGAGCCTGGGCATCGGCGCCATGGCCATCTTCGGCAGCTACATCGGCCGGGAGCGCCGCCTGTTCGGCGAGTGCATCAGCATCGGGGTTCTGGACACCTTTGTGGCCTTCACCTCCGGCCTGATCATCTTTCCTGCTGCCTTCGCCTTCGGGGTGAACCCAGACCAGGGGGACAGCCTGATTTTCATTACCCTCCCCAACGTGTTCAACGCCATGCCCGGTGGGCGGCTGTGGGGGGCGCTGTTCTTCGTGTTCCTGTTCTTCGCCGCCCTCTCCACCATCACCGCCGTGTTTGAGAACATCCTGGCCTGCTGGATGGACAAGTGGGGCATCTCCCGGGGCAGGGCGGTGGCGGCCAACCTGGTCCTCATCCTGCTTTTGAGCCTGCCCTGCCTGTTGGGTAACAACTTGTTGAGTTCTATCCGTCCACTGGGCATGAGTATCATGTACTTTGAGGACTTCCTGGTGAGCAACAACCTGCTACCCCTGGGGTCGGTCATCTATCTGCTGTTCTGCTGCGCGTCCAAGAAGTATGCCTGGGGCTTTGACAACTTCCTCCTGGAGGTGGACCAGGGCAAGGGCATCCGCTTCCCCGCCCGCTTCCGCCCCTATTTCAAGTACATTCTGCCCCTCATCGTGCTCGTCATCTTTGTCATGGGCTACTGGGACAAATTCGCCGGATAGGCGCCCTGATACAGTAAAAAACCGGCCGGTACCTGGCGTACCGGCCGGTTTTTTGCGGGAGGAAGCTCAACAGCTGCCGTGTCCCTGGCAGTGGTGGCCGTCGGAGCCGCTGTGACAGTGGTCGTGGCCGCCGTCATGGCAGTGGTGTTCCTGACCCTCCCCGTGGTGGTGGTCACAGAGAGTGTCAGGGTCGTAGGACAGCGTTCCGGCCAGCAGGGCGGCGACCTGGTCGTCGGCCGCGCCGCTGGCACCGGGGTAGAGGGTGACCCCCGCCTCGGCCAGGGCCGCCCGGGCACCGCCGCCGATGCCGCCGCAGATGAGGGCCTCCACCCCCAGACTCTTCAGAAAGCCGGCCAGGGCGCCGTGGCCGGTGCCGTTGGTGTCCACGATCTGGGAGGATACGACGGCTCCGTTCTGGACGTCATAGACCTTGAACTGCTCCGTGTGGCCGAAGTGCTGAAACACCTGACCGTTTTCATAGGTGACTGCGATTTTCATGCAATTTCCTCCATTCACATGGGTTTTTCTGTATTTTACTCCTTTTGGGAGGGAAATGCAAGCCTATCCTTCCGCTTCAAAACATGC
>DVHW01000130.1 GCA_018711785.1 Candidatus Galloscillospira excrementavium | reverse complement strand
CCACGTGGCCGTAGGGGTTCATGCAGAAGGTGCGCACCTGGTCGCCGTACTGCTTGGTGCGGTAGACCAGCTTGGACTCGTACACCACGTCGGTGATGTGCTCAAAGACCTGGGCGGGCAGCTCCACCCGCACGCCGATGTCCACCTGGTTGTTGATGAGCTCCAGCCCCAGCTCCTTGCACTGGTTGGCGAACCACTCCGCCCCGGACCGGCCCGGCGCGGCCACCAGGTAGGTGCAGTCCACCGTGTCGCCCCCCTCGGTGGTCAGGCGGTAGCCCTCATCTCCCAGGGTCTCGATGCGGGTGACCTGGGTGTGGAAGCGGTACTCCACCCCCTGGCTGACCTCCTCGTAGATGCTCTGGAGTATCTTCAGGTTGTTCTCGGTGCCCAGGTGCTTGCACCGGGCCTGGAGCAGGTGGAGGTCGTGCTCCAGGGCCCGCTTCTCCAGCTCCCGGGCGGCGGGGGTGTCGGTGGAGTAGACCTTGTCGGTGGCGCCGTGGCGGACATTGATGGCGTCCACATAGTCGATGAGCTCCATGACCTCCTTGGCGTCCATGAAGTCGGTGAGCCAGCCGCCGAAGGCGGTGGTGAAGTTGTACTTCCCGTCGGAGAAGGCCCCCGCGCCGCCAAAGCCGCACATGGTGCCGCACACCTTGCAGTGGATGCACTCCTTCACCTTCCCCGCCACGATGGGGCAGCTGCGGGAGTAGATGTCCGAGCCCTGGTCCAGGGTGACCACCTTCAGGCCGGGGTGCTTGTGCATGAGTTCGTAGCCGGCAAAAATGCCCGCCTCGCCGCAGCCCAGGATGGCCACGTCATATCTTGTGTTTGTCACGCTCGTCTGTCTCCTCTCAGGTCCCGTCGGGGACGGGCCGTGTACGGATCTAGTTTACCATGAATCGCCGCCGGAAACCAGCCCCGGTGCAGAAAAATCCCCGGCCGCCCCAAAATGGGCGGCCGGGGATGGGAAAGCAGGCGTTCAGGACTCCAGCGCCGGTTTTTTCTTCTTCCGCCGCAGGCGCTGGAACATCCCGCTCACGCGGCCGGGGCTGGCCAGCAGGTCCATCACCGCGCTCAGGGCTCCGCCGCAGGCCACGTCGATCACCGAGTGCTGCTTGAGGAACATGGTGGCCAGGCAGATCAGCCCGCAGAGGATCATCAGCGCCGCCCGGAGGCGCTGATGCCTCGCCATGGCCGGGGAGCGGGCCATGGCGAGGGCCAGGGTCACCGAGACGAACACGTGGATGGAGGGGCACACGTTGGTGGGGGTGTCCACCCGCCGCAGGAGGGTGACCAGCTGGCAGAGCAGGTTGTCCCGGGGCACCGCCCGCCGCAGGAGCTGGCCGTTTGGAAAGAGGGCGTAGATGGCCAGGCAGACCGTCAGGCCCAGGAGGATGGCCCGGCACAGGTAGCGGTACTGCTCCGGGTCCCGCCGGTAGAAGTAGAGGAACAGCCCCGGCACCAGGGGAAACCAGGCCACATACGGGAGGATAAACCACTCGCAGAAGGGGATGTAGGCATCCAGCTGGCTGGAGATCCAGTAGCGCGGACGGACGTACTCCTCCAGGAGCACAAAGCACAGGAGATAGAAGAGAAAGTAAACCACCGGCAGCGCCAGCATGAGGCGGCGGTACCGCCGGTCTGCCCAGTCTCGCTTCATGGTCACGCATCCTTCCCCGCCCCGATGGGATTTGCTCTGCCTGCACAGCGGCCGGCAGGGGCACGGCGGCTCCTTTGTAACCTAAATTTTACACGATTCTCCTGTGGAAATCCATAGGGAAATTCTGAAGATATTTTTAATTTTACGCCGCCGCGTCCCCCTCCCAGGGCTGGATGGTGATGCCGGTGTAGTAATGGGTCAGGATCTCCCGCCAACCGCTTCCCGCCTGGGCCATGGCGTTGGCCCCATACTGGCTCATCCCCACGCCGTGACCGTAGCCGGTGACCGAGAAGACGATCTGCTCCGCCGTGGCGGCCACGGTGAAGTTGGCCGAGCGCAGCTCCAGCAGGGTGCGCAGGTCCATCCCCGACACGGTGACGCCCCCCACGTCGATGCTCTCCACCCCCCCGGCGGAGTTGTTTACCACGTTCTGGAACCAGCCGGAGGGGTCCCCCTCCAGCGCCGCGCCGGGCCAGGCGGCCAGGAACTTCTCCCGGAACTCCTCCGGCGTCAGGGTGAGGGAGCTGTGCCAGTTGGGCACCTCCTCCCCCTCCGGGCTCTCCACGCCGGTGAGGTAGGGCACGCTGGTGCCCCAGACCTCCACCGCGTCCACCGTCCGCCCGGCGGCGGAGGAGAAGAACACCGCCTGGATGGGCTCGCCGCCGTAGGTGGCGATGAGCCCGTCGGTGGCGGTGACGGCGGAGGTGATCTTCGCCGTGTAGGTCTCGGTGCTCTCCCCCCAGTTGGCCGCCGCCTGGGCCGGGTCGATGTAGGCCTGGCAGCAGGTGATGTCGGTGCACACGTCGGCCTGGGGATGGGCCTCCACCGTGTGCCCCATCCGGGAGGCGGTGTAGGTCCGGGCCGCCACCGCCTGGGCCTTCAGGGCCTCCTCGGCAAAGGAGGCGGGCATCTCGGCGGCCACCACCCGCCAGAGGTACTTGTCCATGCCCAGGGTGAGGACGGAGCCGTCCTCCAGCAGCACCCGCACCTGCCGCCCCGCGTCGGCGGTGGGGGCCTCGGACACCACCGTCCGGTCCAGGGGCAGTCCCCCCGGGCTCTCCTCCGCCCCGGCCCCCTCCGCGCCC
>DVHW01000129.1 GCA_018711785.1 Candidatus Galloscillospira excrementavium | reverse complement strand
TCTTTTCAGATCATAGCTCTTTTTGTGTAAACCATATTGTAGAAAACGGCAGGAGGCGCGGCGTCCATGGGCGCCGCGCCTCCCGATCTGTATAGGATCGTGGGGCCTATGGGGTATCCGCCCCTGCCCGCCGCCCCGCCCGGCGGCGCTCCGAGGCGGCCACCACCGCGGCGCAGGCCAGGTCCCCCGCCACGTTGACCGACGTGCGGGCCATGTCCAGCACCCGGTCGATGCCCGCCACCAGGGCCGCCCCCTCGATGGGGAGGCCCACCGACTCCAGCACCATGGTCAGCATCACCACCCCCGCCCCGGGCACCCCGGCGGTGCCGATGGAGGCCAGGGTGCAGGTGAGGACGATGACCGCCTGCTGGCCCAGGGAGAGGGGGATGCCGTAGGCGTTGGCAATGAAGAGGGCGCAGATGCCTTGGTAGATGGCGGTGCCGTCCATGTTGATGGTGGCCCCCAGGGGCAGGACGAAGGAGCGCACCGGCGCGCTGGCCCCCAGCCGCTCCGCCGCCTCCATGGAGAAGGGGAGGGTGGCCGAGGAGCTGGCGGAGGAGAAGGCGAAGAGGAGGGCGGGCAGGGCCTCCCGGAAAAAGCGGAGGGGGGACAGGCGGCCCAGCCCGGCCACGGCGGCGGAGTAGACTACGAGCATGTGGACGGCGCAGGCGGCATAGACCAGCGCGGCCAGCCCCAGCAGGGAGGGGAGCACCTCCCGCCCGTAGGAGGCCACGATGGGGGCGATGAGGGCAAAGACGGCAGCGGGGGCCAGCTTCATCACCGCGCCGGTGAGGGCGTACATAGCCTCGGCCAGGGACTCCAGCCCCCGGCGCAGGGGCCGGCCTTTCTCCCCGATGAGGAGGAGCGCGCCCCCCAGGAGGACGGCGAAGAGGATGATCTGGAGCATGTTCCCCTCGGCCAGGGCGGCCACCGGGTTGGTGGGCACGATGTCCAGCAGGGTGTCCAACAGGCCGGGGGACTCCGCCGGGGCGGAGGGGGTCCCCTCCGCCTGATAGCCCAGCCCACGCCCCACCGGGAAGAGATTGGCGGCGAACAGCCCCAGCGTGACCGCCAGGGCGGTGGTGACCAGGTAGAAGGCCACGGCCTTGACCCCGATGCGGCCCACCTGCCCCGCGTTCCCCAGGCCGCAGGCCCCCACGGCGATGGAGGAGAACACCAGGGGCACCACCAGCATCTTGAGCAGGTTCAGAAAGAGGGTGCCCACCGGCCGGAGGATCGCCTCCAGCGGGCCGGGCGCGCCCTGGAAGGCCAGCCCGGCGGCCACGCCCAGCGCCAGGCCGAGAAAGATCCGGGCCGACAGGCCCCACCGCTTCCCCTGCTGCTTCATACCGTCCCCTCCGCGAGAAAAGAAGTAGATATAGTATGTCACGCGGGGGCTATTTATGATACAATAGCGGCACCACAGCGGGGCGAGAGGAGGGAGCGGCGTGGAGTATGTCCCGGCCAAGCACATCGTGCTGCGCAACAAATCCACCGCCTGGTTCGGCACCGACCACACCATGAACCTCTACCGGGGCTGCTGCCACGGCTGCATCTACTGCGACAGCCGCAGCGACTGCTACCGGGTGGGGGACTTCGACACGGTGCGGGCCAAGGCGAACGCCCTGGAGCTCATCCGGGACGAGCTGCGGCGCAAGACCCGGCCCGGCGTCATCGCCACCGGGTCCATGTCCGACCCCTACAACCCCTTCGAGGCCCAGCTGGAGCTGACCCGGCGGGCCCTCCAGCTGGTGGACGCCTACGGCTTCGGCGTCGCCATCGCCACCAAGAGCGACCTGGTGGTGCGGGACATCGACATCTTGCGCTTTATCCGGGACCACTCCCCGGTCCTCTGTAAGGTGACGGTGACCACCACCGACGACGCCCTGGCCGCCAAGATAGAGCCCCGGGCCCCCTCCCCCAGCCGGCGGCTGGAGGCAGTGGCCCGCCTGTCAGAGGCGGGGCTCTTCACCGGCGTGCTCCTCATGCCGGTGCTCCCCTTTCTGGAGGACAGTGTGGAGTCGGTGCTCCGGGTGGTGGACCGGGCCGCCGAGGCGGGAGCCCGGTTCATTTACCCCGGCCTGGGCATGACCATGCGGCCGGGCCAGCGGGAGCACTACCTGGCCGCGCTGGAGCGGCTGTTCCCCGGCCAGGGGCTGGGGGAGCGCTACCTGCGGCGGTACGGCGACCGGTACCGCTGCCCGGCCCAGAACGTCCGCCGCCTGTGGGACGCCTTCACCGCGCGGTGCGGCCAGCTGGGCCTCCTCTACGACATGGGACACATCATCTCGGCCAGCCAGAAGGGCTATGGGGACCGGCAGCTGAGCTTCTTCTGACCAGACGGGGAGAGCCCCGGCGGGAGCAGGGCTCCCGCCAGGGGCTCGGTTCAGTTCCCGCCGGTGTAGGCCGCCACAGCGTCCCGCAGGAAGGCGGCGCAGCCGGGGACGGCCTGGTCATAGTAGGCGGTGAACCGCCCGTCGCTCACATAGAGCTCGGCCAGCCCCCGGTGGGCCTGGGGAGTATAGCTCTCCCAGGAGAAGGAGAGCCAGCGGCGGTGGAGCGCGGCGATGCGCTGCCCCTCTTCCCCTTTTGGGTCGGCCCCGGCGGAGACCGCGGCGGCCAGGCGGGAGCGGAGTTCCTCCCCCAGGGACTTCCACTGCCGGTACTCCTCCTCGGTGAGGGAGAGGACGCAGGCGTTAGCCCGGTCCATCTCCTCGTCCCCGTATGTTTCCCGGACCTCCGTGCCGTACCGGGCCTCGTTTTCCGCCACGGCACGGCGCTTGAAGGCCTCAAATTTCTCTTTGTCGGACATGGGTTGTCCTCCTTTCGCCTCGTCGATGGTTTTGGTGACCGTCAGGATGAGGGCATCCAGCCGGGCGCGCCGCGCCTCCAGGGCCGACAGGTGGCTCTGCAGCGCCGCCAGCCGGTCGAAGCCGGGCGCGTCCAGCATGGCGCGGATGTCCGCCAGCTGGAAGCCCAGCTCCCGGTAGAAGAGGATAGCCTGGAGCCGGTCCACCTGCTCCGGGCCGTAGATGCGGTAGCCGGCATCGGTGAGGCGGGCCGGCTTGAGCAGGCCCGCCCGGTCGTACCAGCGCAGGGTGCGGGCCGTGACCCCCGAGAGCCGGGCGAGCTGACTGACGGTGTATTCCATGTGCGCTCCCTCCTGACAAGACGGAGTATAGGCCCTGACGCTGCGGCAAGGTCAAGCCCTTTCTGCAAAAAAAGTCCGTGGAGGCCCTCCACGGACTTTTTTGGACCCTTATCTCCTGCGGCCCCGGTAGTTGCTGCGGGAGCCGCCATAGCCGCCCCGGCCGTAGCGGCTGCGGCTGCGCTTGCGGAAGAAGACGGCCCAGAGCACCAGCACCGCCACCAGCACCAGCAGGACCACCAGCACGATGCGCACCCACGGCTGGGAGAAGTACTTCTCCGTGCGGTCCAGGTAGTACAGCAGGTCGGAGCGCTCCACGTCGGACACCGCCACCAGGTCCAGTGTGCCGTAGACCCGGTCCCCGTCGGAGACTGTGATGGTGCCCAGCACCTGGCCCTTGGCCACCGGGGCCTCCACGCTCTCGGCGTACCAGGTGGGGGTGTAGGTGAAGGTGGACAGGTCCACGTCGCGGGGCAGGGTGGCCTCCAGGGTGCCGCTGGGCTGGACGGCCACATACTCGGTC
>DVHW01000128.1 GCA_018711785.1 Candidatus Galloscillospira excrementavium | reverse complement strand
GGAGGGCCGAGAGCTCCTCCGCCCGGCCGTGGATGGTGCGCACGCCTGAGAGGGAGAGGGCGGAGGCCACCTCCTCCAGCCAGTCCAGCCGCTTGTTCAGGCTGTCCAGCAGGGTGACCTCCAGGTCGGGGACCAGGATCTTCAGCACCAGACCGGGGAAGCCGGCCCCGGTGCCCACGTCGATGAGCCGCTTCCCGTGAAGGTCGGCGCACAGGAGCAGGGCGGCGCAGTCCAGCATGTGGAGCCGGGCCACCTGGTCGGCCTCCCGGATGGCGGTCAGGTTCATGACCTGGTTTTTTTCCAGCAGCATCCGGCCGTACCGGGCCAGCCTGCTGGGTGCGTCGTCCGGCACCCGGCCGGCTAGGCCCATCTCCCGCAGGCCAGAGGTAATAATCTCTTCCATCTCCACGGCTCACCCTCCGAAATTGGCCAGGAGGGCGGGGATGCCGTCCAGCACCCCCAGCACCGCCAGTGCGGCGCAGGCCAGCAGAATGAGGGCGAGCAGAACACCCTGTCCCGGGGTGTGCCGCTCCCCGCTCCGCCACAGCCACACCGACGAGGCGGCCACGCCCCCCAGGGCGGGGAGCACCATGAGCCCGCCGATGCCCTGGAGCAGCTTGGCGGTGGCAAAGAGATAGGTGATGAGCAGGACGATGATGACCATGTACACCACTCCCACCCAGGCCCAGATGCGCTTGAGGGGGGAGGCGTAGACGTGCTCCCGCGGCGGGGTCTCCTCCGGGCGCTCCTCCGGGGGGAGCTCACCCTGAGGCAGCTTTTCTTCTTCGGACATGGTTCCTCCTAATTCCGGCGGGCGGGTCACTCCGCCCGCTCCTTGAGCAGGTCGCGGATCTCGGCGAGCAGCTTCTCCTCGGCAGAGGGCTCCGGCGGCGCGGGGGGCGCTGCCGGGGCCTCCTCCTTCTTGCGGCGCAGGCGGTTGAAGGCCTTGACGATGCAGAACACCACAAGGGCCATGATGAGGAAGTTGATGACCGCGTTGAGGAAGTTGCCGTAGTTCAGGGTGTTCGGGGTGTCGCTGACCACGCCGAACAGGTTGGGCAGGGGGATGGACATGGCGGAGAAGTCCACGCCCCCCAGGAAGATGGACACGATGGGCATGATCACGTCGGAGGTCAGGGAGCTGGTGATGGTGGAGAAGGCGCCGCCGATGATGACGCCCACCGACAGGTCCAGCACGTTCCCCCGGGCGATGAACTCCTTAAACTCGTGGAAAAAGCCTTTGCCTTTTTCTTTTGCGGACATGGGGGTCTCCTTTTCTCTCTTTCTCAGGGGGCGCCGGGTCAGGTACCGGGCACCAGCCGCTCCTTGCCGCCCATATAGGGCTGGAGCACCTTGGGGATAAGGACGCTGCCGTCGGCCTGGAGGTTGTTCTCCAGCAGGGCGATGAGCATACGGGGGGGCGCCACCACGGTGTTGTTGAGAGTGTGGGGCAGGTACATCTTGCCGTCGGCCCCCTTCACCCGCATCTTCAGCCGCCGGGCCTGGGCGTCCCCCAGGTTGGAGCAGGAGCAGACCTCAAAATATTTCTGCTGCCGGGGGGACCAGGCCTCGATGTCGCAGGACTTGACCTTCAGGTCGGCCAGGTCGCCGGAGCAGCACTCCAGCTGGCGCACCGGGATGTCCAGGGAGCGGAAGAGCTCCACGGAGTACTTCCACATCTGGTCGTACCACTTCATGGAGTCCTCGGGCTTGCAGACCACGATCATTTCCTGCTTCTCGAACTGGTGGATGCGGTAGACTCCCCGCTCCTCGATGCCGTGGGACCCCTTCTCCTTGCGGAAGCAGGGGGAGTAGGAGGTGAGGGTCTGGGGCAGGGAGTCCTCGGGGAGGATCTGGTCGATGAAGCGGCCGATCATGGAGTGCTCGCTGGTGCCGATGAGGTAGAGGTCCTCCCCTTCGATCTTATACATCATGGCGTCCATGTCGGTCTGGCTCATGACCCCCTCCACCACGTTGCCGTGGATCATGAAGGGGGGGATGCAGAAGGTGAAGCCCTTGTCGATCATAAAGTCCCGGGCGTAGGCCAGCACTGCCTCGTGCAGGCGGGCGATGTCCCCCAGCAGGTAGTAGAAGCCCTGGCCGGAGACCCGGCCGGAGGCGTCCAGGTCGATGCCGTGGAAGGACTCCATGATGTCCACGTGGTAGGGGATGGGGTAGTCGGGCACCACCGGCTCGCCGAACCGCTCCACCTCCACATTGGCCGAGTCGTCGGGGCCGATGGGTACGCTGGGGTCGATGATCTGGGGGATGAGGAGCAGGATGTGGTGGATCTCCTTGGCCAGCTCGTCCTCCCGGGCCTCCAGCTGGGCCAGGCGGTCGGCGTCGGCCTTGACTCGGTTCTTCAGCTCCTCGGCCTCGGAGAGCTTGCTGGGGTCCTTCTTGGCCTGGCCCATCAGCACGCCCACCTGCTTGCTCAGGGTGTTGCGCTGGGTGCGGAGGTTCTGTGCCTCCTGGATGGTGTCCCGGTTCTCCTGGTCCAGGGCCAGGACCTGGTCCACCAGGGGGAGCTTGTCCTCCTGGAACTTCTTGCGGATATTTTCCCGGACGGCTTCCGGGTTTTCCCGGATGAAACGAATGTCGAGCATGGGTTTGCACCTCTGTCTGTCAGATTGTAGTTTGTCCGCCCGCAGGGGCGGCTTTGGGGTGTGCGCGGTGTATTTGCTTGGGTGTTTCACGTGAAACATCCCCGCCCTGTCAGAACAAAATATCGTACAGCTCCTGGTACTGGTCCTTGGGGGAGGGGCCGTCGGGCTCGGCGTAGGAGGTGTCAGGCAGAGCGTCGGGCAGGCCGGTGGCCTCAAAGGCCTCCGCCAGCTCCCGGGCGGCCCGGGTGTAGCCCCGGGAGTACTGCCGCTGGATGCGCCAGAACCAGTCCATGGCCTCCAGCTGCCGCTCCAGCTGGGCCTGGTCCTCCTGGGTCTGCTCCAAGCTGGACTCCAGCTGGGCCTTTTCGCCCTCCAGGTCCTCCTTCTCCTTCTGCAGGTCCGCGACCTGCTGCTGGAGCTCGTCCCGCTGGGTCAGGATGTTCTCCAGGGTCTGGACCGCCGAGTCGGAGGTAGCCTGGAGGTTGTCCATGGCCTCCTGATTGGAGCGCTGCTGCATGAAATAGGACATCAGCAGCAGGAGAAAGGCCACGGCGAAGAGAATGGCCAGATAGCCAAAGACCGAGACCTTTTTGTGGGGCCGGGCGTGCTCGGCCTCGTGCTGGAGGCGGGAGCGCTCCTGCCGGTCGCGTTCGGAACGGTTCAAGTCTGCGCCCCTCCTTTGCCGCTGCGGGGCAGCTGCTCCAGCAGGTCCAGCAGGCCAGTCAGGTCCTCGTCGCTGTAATACTCCAGCTCCAGCCGGCCCTTCTTGGCTCCGTGGTGGATGGAGACCTTCCGGCCCAGACGGGCGGAGAGGTCCTTGGCCGCCGAGTCCCGGTAGAGCTTTAGAGGGTCGGCCTGGTCGGGGGCCTCCACCGGCTCCCTGGCCAGGCGTTTGGCCAGGGCCTCGGTCTGGCGGACGGAGAGACCCCCCTCCACCACCCGCTTGGCCAGGGCCTTCTGCTGGGACGGCGGGGCGGAGAGGATGGCCCGGCCGTGGCCGGCGGAGAGCCTGCCCTCCTCCAGCAGGGCCCGGACCGCGTCGGGCAGGGCCATGAGCCGCAGGGCGTTGGCCACCGCGGGGCGGGACTTGCCCACCCGCTGGGCCACCTCCTCCTGGGTCAGGCCGTACTCGTCCATCAGGACCTGGTAGCCCCCGGCCTCCTCCATAGGGTTCAGGTCCTCCCGCTGGAGGTTCTCAATGAGGCCCAGCTCCATGACCTTGCGGTCGTCGGCCTCAATAATGACCGCCGGGACCTCGGCCAGGCCGGCCAGCTTGGCGGCCCGCCAGCGCCGCTCGCCGGCGATGATCTGGTAGTAGCCGGAGGAGAGGCGGCGGACGGTGAGGGGCTGGATGACCCCGTGGGTGCGGATGGAGTCGGCCAGGTCCTGGAGGGCGTCCTGGTCGAACCGCTTCCGGGGCTGCTTCAGGCCGGGCTCCACCTGGGCGATGGGGAGGAGGACCGAGCCGCCCTCCTGGGTCTGGAGGGCGGCGTCCCCCAGCAGGGCCCCCAGGCCCTTGCCCAGGCCCCGGTCTTTGTGCTGTGCCAAAACATCAGATCCTTTCTGTGGCGGGGCGGTGCCCCGCCGGTATCGGTCCTATGTAAAGGGACGCGGCGGGCCGGAATTCAGGCCCGGTTGTGCTCCAGCACCTCCTCGGCCAGGGCCAGGTAGGCCTCGGAGCCCCGGGAGAGGGGGTCGTAGGCGGTCACCGGCTTGCCATGGCTGGGGGCCTCGCTCAGGCGGACGTTCCGGGGGATGACGGTGGCGTACACCTGGCCCGGGAAGTGGCGCTTGACCTCCTCGGCCACCTGCATGGAGAGGTTGGTGCGCCCGTCGTACATGGTGAGGACCACCCCCTCCAGGGCGATGGACGGGTTGAGGGACCGCTTGACGATGCGGATGGTGGTGAGCAGGTCGCTGAGCCCCTCCAGGGCGTAGTACTCACACTGGACGGGGACCAGCACGGTGTCCGACGCGCACAGGGCATTCAGGGTGAGCAGCTCCAGGGAGGGGGGGCAGTCGATGAGGATGTAGTCGTAGTCCGGCCGCAGGACGTCCAGGGCCCTGCGGAGCAGGTGCTCCCGGTCCTCCAGGCCGATCATCTCGATCCCCGCCCCGGCCAGGGCCTTGTTGGCGGGGATCACGTCGGCATAGGGGGTGGAGACCACGGCACGCCGCACATCGGCGCCGTTGATGAGCACGTCGTAGACGCTGGGGGAGGCGGCGGACTTGTCCACCCCCAGCCCGGAGGTGCTGTTGGCCTGGGGGTCGAAGTCGCACACCAGCACCCGGCAGCCCTTCTGCTTCAAGGCGGCGGCCAGGTTGACGCAGGTGGTGGTCTTGCCCACGCCGCCTTTCTGGTTGACGATGGAGATGCACTTTGCCATGGGGACACGCCCTTTCTATTCTGCGCGGTATCCTCTATTATAATGCGGACAGGACAAAGCCGCAAGAGCAAAATCACAGATGTTTCACGTGAAACACGCCAGCGGAAGGGAGGCGGCAAAAACGGGGCGGCATGTTTCACGTGAAACATGCCGCCCCGGGTGGGCAGAGGGGATAAGTACCGTATGGGCTCTACTTCGGGATGGTGATGGTAAGGCGGATGGCGTCGTCGGTGTCCTGCCGCTGGCAGTCGGCCCGCACCCCGGCGGCCTGGATCATGGAAATCCCCCGGGTGACGGTGTTGAGGAAGAGGCGCACATCCTTCAGGATAAAGGTGGGCTTTTTCCCCCGGCGGCGGGCGGCGGGCTTGGGGGCAGGGGAGAGGAGCTCCTCCACATAGGCCTCGGTCCGGGCCACCGTCAGGCCCTCTTCTACAATACGCTCCGCCGCCTGCCGCTGGAGCGCCGGGTTCTCCAGCCGGAGGAGGGCCCGGGCGTGGCGCTCGGTGCAGCCCCGCTCCCGCAGGAGGGTGAGCACCTCGGGGGGCAGCTTGAGCAGCCGCAGCTTGTTGGCCACGGCGGACTGGGACTTCCCGATCTTCCGGGCCGCCTCCTCCTGGGACAGTCCGAAGGTGCGGATGAGCCGGGAGAGGGCGGCGGCCTCCTCCACAAAGTCCAGGTCCCGCCGCTGGAGGTTCTCCACCAGGGCCAGCAGGGAGGAGGACTCCTCATCCACCGACAGGAGGATGCAGGGCACCTCCTTCAGCCCGGCCAGCTTGGCGGCCCGGAGCCGCCGCTCCCCGGACACCAGCTCATAGCCCTCTCCGGTCCGCCGGACCGACAGGGGCTGGAGCACCCCCACCTCCCGGATGCTGGCCGAGAGCTCCTCCAGCCCCTCGGACGAGAAGCGGGTGCGGGGCTGGCCCGGGTTTGGAATGATCTGCCCCACCGGGAGAAAGACGACCTTATTGCTCTCAAAGAGCCCCTTTCGCTTGAGAAACGACATGGAATGGTCACCCCTCGTTGGTCAGAATTTTCTAATAACCATATATTACCATATTATGGAGAGAAGGAAGGGGAACGCCGTCGAACGGGAAATATTTTCTTTTCCGGGGGCCGCGGCGGAA
>DVHW01000127.1 GCA_018711785.1 Candidatus Galloscillospira excrementavium | reverse complement strand
TGGCCCGCTTCGACGGGGAGAACGAGGGCCTGACCCGGCTCCAGCTCTTCACCGGCCGCCTCTCCGCCCTGATGAACCCCCTGACCTACGTCATCGTCAACTGCGGCATCATGGCCCTGCTGTGGACCGGGGCGGTGCGGGTGGATGCCGGGATCCTGACCCAGGGGCAGGTGCTGGCCCTGGTGAACTACATGTCCCAGATCCTGGTGGAGCTCATCAAGCTGGCCAACCTCATTGTCTCGGTGACCCGGGCCCTGGCCTCGGCCCGGCGGGTGGCGGGGGTGCTGGAGCTGAAGCCCTCCATGGCCGACACCGCCGCGCCGGCGGCCGATGTCCCCGCCGGGCCGGCCGCGGTCCGCTTTGACCAGGTTTCCCTCACCTACGCCGGGGCGGGGGCCGAGTCCCTCACCGGCATCGACCTCACCGTGGCCCCCGGCCAGACCATCGGCATCATCGGCGGCACCGGCGCGGGCAAGTCCTCTCTGGTGAATCTCATCCCCCGGTTCTACGACGCCACGGCGGGGGCCGTACTGGTGGACGGGCGGGACGTGCGGGACTGGAACGCCGGGCAGCTGCGGGGCTTCATCGGCGTGGTGCCCCAGAAGGCCGCCCTCTTCACCGGCACCATCCGGGACAACCTCCGCTGGGGCAGCCCGGAGGCCAGCGACGAGGCGCTCTGGCAGGCCCTGGACACCGCCCAGGCCAGCGCCTTTGTCTCCGAGAAGCCCGAGGGGCTGGACACCTGGCTGGAGCAGGGGGGCAGGAACCTCTCCGGCGGCCAGCGCCAGCGGCTCACCATCGCCCGGGCCCTGGTGCGCCGGCCCCGCATCCTCATCCTGGACGACAGCGCCTCGGCTCTGGACTTCGCCACCGACGCCGCCCTGCGCCATGCCATCCGCGCCCTGGACCCCATGCCCACCGTGTTCCTGGTGTCCCAGCGGGCCGCCTCCCTGATGCACGCCGACCAGATCCTGGTGCTGGAGGACGGCGGGGTGGCCGGCCTCGGCACCCACGAGGCGCTGCTGGAGACCTGCCCCATCTACCAGGAGATCTACTACTCCCAGTTCCCCAGAGAGGAGGCCCTCCGCCATGGCTAAGCCCGCCCGCCCCATCTCCCGGGGCACCCTGAAAAAGGTCCTGCGGGCCATCGCGCCCCACTGGCCCCGGCTGGTCCTCTCCCTGCTCCTGGCCGTGGTCACCGTGGCCCTCACCCTCTATGTGCCCGTCCTCACCGGGGACGCCATCGACCTCATCGTGGCCCAGGGCCAGGTGGACTTTGCCGGCGTGCTGTCCATTTTGGGGCTCATCGGCATCTCCATCGCGGTCACCGCCCTGGCCCAGTGGGTCATGGGCCTTTGCAACAACGCCCTCACCTACCGCACGGTCCAGGACCTGCGCTCGGCCGCCTTCCGCCGCCTCCAGGTCCTGCCCCTGAGCTGGCTGGACCAGCGGCCCACCGGCGAGGTGGTCAGCCGCATGGTCGCCGACGTGGACCAGTTCGCCGACGGGCTGCTCATGGGCTTCACCCAGCTGTTCACCGGGGTCATCACCATCCTGGGCACCCTGGGCTTCATGTTCGCCCTCCACCCCCTCATCGCCCTGGTGGTGGTGGTCATCACCCCGGTGTCCCTGCTGGTGGCCGCCTTCATCGCCCGGCGGACCCACAAAATGTTCCTCCTCCAGTCGGAGACCCGGGGGGAGCAGACCGCCCTCATCGACGAGATGGTCTCGGGCCAGAAGGTGGTCCGTGCCTTCGGCCACGAGGGGGCCGCCCTGGCGCAGTTCGACGAGGTCAACGAGCGCCTGCGCCGCTGCTCCCTCCAGGCCATCTTCTTCTCCTCCCTGACAAACCCCGCCACCCGGTTCGTCAACTCCCTGGTCTACGCCGGGGTGGGCGTGGCCGGCGCCCTCACCGCCCTGGGCGGGGGGCTGACCGTGGGGGGGCTTTCCGCCTTCCTCAGCTACGCCAACCAGTACACCAAGCCCTTCAACGAGATCTCCGGCGTGATCACCGAGCTGCAGAACGCCCTGGCCTGCGCTCAGCGGTTCTTTGAGCTCATCGAGGCCCCGGCCCAGGCCCCCGACGACCCCGACGCCGCCGCCCCCGCGCCGGAGGACATCGCCGGCGCGGTGACGCTGGAGGACGTGTGCTTCTCCTACGACCCGGAGCAGAAGCTCATCGAGCACTTCGACCTGGACGTGAAGCCGGGCCAGCGCATCGCCATCGTGGGCCCCACCGGCTGCGGCAAGACCACCCTCATCAACCTGCTCATGCGGTTTTACGACGTGGACGCCGGCGCCATCCGTGTGGACGGCCGGGATGTGCGGAGGCTGACGCGCAAGAGCCTGCGCCGGGGCTTCGGCATGGTGCTCCAGGACACCTGGCTGCGAGCGGGCACCATCCGGGAGAACATCGCCATGGGCCGCCCCGACGCCACGGAGGAGGAAGTTGTAGCCGCCGCCAAGGCCGCCCACGCCCACGGCTTCATCCGCCGTCTGCCCCAGGGGTACGACACCGTCATCACCGAGGACGGGGGCAGCCTCTCCCAGGGGCAGAAGCAGCTTCTCTGCATCGCCCGGGTGATGCTGTGCCTGCCCCCCATGCTCATTCTGGACGAGGCCACCTCCTCCATCGACACCCGCACCGAGGTGCGCATACAGCAGGCCTTTGCCCGGCTGATGGAGGGGCGCACCTCCTTCATCGTGGCCCACCGGCTCTCCACCATCCGGGAGGCCGACCTCATCCTGGTCATGCGGGACGGCAAGATCGTGGAGCGGGGCACCCACGCCGACCTGCTCTCCCGGGGCGGCTTCTACGCCAAGCTCTACAACAGCCAGTTCGCCCCCTCCTGACCGGCCCCGGCGGCCCCTGCCGCAAATCCTAAGTTCTTCGACAGGAAATCGTAAGCCGACGGAAAGACATCCGTCAAAACTGCGCCTCCTGCCTGTCCTACAATGGGGACAGACAGGAGGCGTTTTGCCATGAAAGAAAAAAAGACCCTCTGCATCCTCTTCGGCGGGTGCTCCACCGAGTACCCGGTCTCCCTCCAGTCGGCCTACGCCGTCATCACCCACCTGGACCGGGAGAAGTACCGCCCCGTGCTCCTGGGCATCACCCGGGACGGGAGGTGGTTCTGCTACGACGGGCCCCTGGAGGCCATCCCCGCCGACACCTGGCACACCGACCGCGCCCACTGCACTCCCGCCGTCCTCTCCCCGGACCGGGAGACCCACGGGCTCCTGCTCCTCTCCCCCGCCGGGCCCTCGGTCATCCGGCTGGACGGGGCCTTCCCCGTCCTCCACGGCAAAAACGGGGAGGACGGCACGGTCCAGGGCCTGCTGGAGCTGGCGGGCATCCCGGTGGTGGGGTGCGGGTGCCTGTCCTCTGCCCTGTGCATGGACAAGGACGCCGCCCACCGCCTGGCCGCCCAGGCCGGGGTGGCGGTGCCCCGGGGGGCGGTGTTCTTCGGCTGGGAGGACCCGGCGCTCCTGCCGGAGCGCACCGCCGGCCTCCGCTATCCCCTCTTCGTCAAGCCCGCCCGGGCGGGCTCCTCCTTCGGCGTGAGCCGGGTGGAGGGGCCAGAGGACTTGGCGGCGGCAGTGGCCGCCGCCCTGGAGCACGACGGAAAGGCCGTCGTGGAGGAGGTGGTGCCCGGGTTCGAGGTGGGCTGCGCCGTGCTGGGCACCGAGCGGCTCTTCCTGGGGGCGGTGGATGAGATCGAGCTGGCCGGCGGGTTTTTCGACTACACCGAGAAGTACCAGCTCCTCACCTCCAAGATCCACCTGCCCGCCCGCATCTCCCCGGAGCGGGCCCGGGCGGTCCAGGAGGCCGCCGCCAGGCTCTACCGGGCCCTGGAGTGCTCCGGCTTTGCCCGGGTGGACCTGTTCCTCACCCCGGAGGGGGAGGTGGTGTTCAACGAGGTGAACACCATCCCCGGCTTCACCGCCCACAGCCGCTACCCCGGCATGATGGCGGCGGCGGGAGTGGCCTTCGGGGACCTGGTGAACCGCCTGGTGGAACTGGGGGTGGGGGCATGATGGACTCCCTCATCCTGGTCAACCGCACCCACCCCCTCCCCGCCCCGCCGGACCCGGCGGAGCTGGCGCCGGTGGACGAAAAGCACCCGGACATCCTCCTCTGCCGGGACGC
The DNA here is from genome assembly GCA_018711785.1 of Candidatus Galloscillospira excrementavium. Taxonomy (GTDB): domain Bacteria; phylum Bacillota; class Clostridia; order Oscillospirales; family Oscillospiraceae; genus Galloscillospira_A; species Galloscillospira_A excrementavium. The sequence goes on along the minus strand of DVHW01000127.1, from coordinate 2,080 downwards.
CCGGGCCTGGCTGGAGCGGCTGCTGGACGCCGTTGGGGCCCGGGGGGCCATCGTGCCGGTGAGCGGCTTCCGCTCCCGGGCCGAGCAGCAGGCCATCTGGGACAGCTCCCTGGCCGAGCACGGCCGGGCCTTCACCGAAACCTACGTGGCCCGGCCCGGGTGCAGCGAGCACGAGACCGGCCTTGCCATCGACCTGGCGGAAAACCGGCCGGACATCGACTTCCTCTGCCCCCAGTTCCCCGACGAGGGGGTGTGCCGCCTGTTCCGGCTGGCGGCGCCCGAGTTCGGCTTTGTCCTGCGCTACCCGGCAGGGAAGGAGCACATCACCGGCATCGGCCACGAGCCCTGGCACTTCCGCTATGTGGGCCGGCCCCACGCCGGGGAGATGGCCCTTTGCGGCCTGACCCTGGAGGAGTACTGGGAGAGGAGGGGCACCCGTGGCCGGGCCGGGTAGGGCCGGGGGCACCGGCGGGCTGGACTGGTTCCGCCCCGTTGCCGCGGCCCTGGTGGTGGCCATCCACACCGGGCCCCTGCTGTCCTGGGACACCGGGGTCAACTACCTCCTCACCGACATTTTGGCCCGGGTGGCGGTGCCCTTCTTCTTCGCCGTCACCGGTTTCTTCCTCCTGCCCCGTGTGGCGGAGCGGGGGTGGCGGGCCCTGGCCCCCTTCCTGGGGCGGACCGCCCTGCTCTACGCCGGGGCCACCCTCCTCTACCTGCCGGTGAACCTCTACACCGGCGCGTGGCGGGGGGAGGGGCTGGCGCTGCGGCTGGTACGGGACCTCCTCTTCGACGGCGCCTTCTACCACCTGTGGTACTTCCCCGCCGTGCTGCTGGGGATGGTCCTGGTGTCCGCCCTGCTCCGGGCGTGCCGGGGGAGGCGTGCCATACCCCTGCTGGTGTGCCTTGCGCTCTACCTTTTGGGTCTGCTGGGGGACAGCTACTACGGCCTGGCCGCCGCCCTGCCGCCCCTGGCGGGGGCGTACGACGCCCTCTTTTCCCTCTTCTCCTACACCCGCAACGGCCTTTTCTTCGCCCCTCTCTTCCTCCTGCTGGGGGATCTCCTGGCCCGGCGGGCGCCCCTCCCCCGCCGCCGGGCGGCGCTGGGGCTGGCCCTCTCCCTGGCCGCCCTGGCGGCCGAGGGGCTGCTGGTCCGCCGGCTGGGGCTGGCCCGGCACGACAGCATGTACCTCGCCCTCCCCCTGTGCCTGTGGTTCCTGGTGGACCTCCTCCGCACCCTCTCCGCTCGGCCCAGGCCCGCCCTGCGCACCCTGTCCACGGTGGTCTATGTGGTCCACCCCCTCTGTGTGCTGGGCCTGCGGTGCCTGGCCCGGCCCCTGGGGCTGCTGTCGGCGGACGGGTTTTTCCTGGGCAACAGCCTGCTCCACTATCTGGCGGTGTGTGCCCTCTCGGCCCTGGCCGCCCTCCCCCTCCTGCTGTGGAAACGCCGGACCCGGCCCGCCGCCCGCCGGGACCGGGCCTGGGTGGAGGTGGACACGGCCGCCCTGCGGCACAACCTGGCCGCCCTCCGCGCCCTCCTGCCCCCGGGCTGCGGGCTGATGGCGGCGGTCAAGGCCAACGCCTACGGCCACGGGGACGCCGTGGTGGCCCGGGTGTGTATGGAGGAGGGCGTGAAACACTTCGCCGTGGCCTCCCTGGCCGAGGGGGCGGGCCTGCGGCGCGCCGGTGTCCGGGGGGACATCCTGGTCCTGGGCTACACCGCCCCGGAGGAGGCCCCCGCCCTGGCCCGGTACCGCCTCACCCAGACCGTGGTGGGCCTGGACCACGCCCGGGCCCTCTCCCGGCAGGGCCTCCCCCTCCGGGTCCAGGTGAAGCTGGACACGGGGATGCACCGCCTGGGCCTGTCCTGGGACGACCGGGACGGCCTGCGGGAGGTGTACTCCCTCCCCCACCTCCGGGTGGAGGGGCTCTTCACCCACCTCTCCTGCGCCGAGGGGCTGGACCCCGACTCCCGGGCCCGGACCGGGGAGCAGATCCGGCGGTTCTACGGCGCGGCGGGCGCCCTGCGCGCCGCCGGCGTCCGGCCCGGGCTCCTCCACCTCCAGAGCAGCTACGGGCT
>DVHW01000126.1 GCA_018711785.1 Candidatus Galloscillospira excrementavium | reverse complement strand
TGTACCAGAACGGCATGTGCTCCAAGACCGAGGCGGAGCGGCTGCTTGCCTTCTGCAACAACTCCGGCCCCGCCTTCATCCTGGGGGTGGTGGGGGCGGGGGTGTTCGCCAGCAGCCGGGTGGGGGTGCTGCTCTACCTGGCCCACGCAGCCGCCTCGGTGTGCATCGGGGTGCTCTTCCGCTTCTACAAGCGGGGCGGGAAGCGGGGGCGGGAGGGGTCCGCCCGCCCCCAGTTCGAGGCCCAGCGGTTCACCACCGCCTTTACCGGCAGCGTGAAAAACGCCTTCCTTTCCACTCTGAACATCTGCGCCTTTGTGGTGTTCTTCACGGTGGTCATCCGCCTGCTGTTCCTCTCCGGGCTGCTGCCCGCCCTGGCCGGGGGGCTGGGGACGCTGCTGGCTCCCCTGGGGCTCACGGTGGAGCGGGCCGAACAGCTGCTCACCGGGTTTCTGGAGATCTCCTCCGGGGTGTGGACCCTGTCGGGGGAGGGGGCCCTGGCCGGGCGGGCGTCCATGGCCGCCTTCATGCTGGGGTGGGCCGGGGTGTCGGTCCACTGCCAGGTGCTCTCCTTCATCGGGGGGAGCGGACTGTCCGTGCGCACCTACCTCGTCGGGAAGATCCTCCACGGGGGGCTCTCCGCCCTGTTTGTCTCCGTTCTGTTCCGGGTGCTCCCCCTGCGGGAGAGCGTGTCGTCCTACCTGGCCGAGCAGGTGGCGGGCATCGCGGGGCTGGACTTCCACACCGCCCTCACCATCTCCACCGTGGCGGCCTGGGTGGTGTTCCTCTTTTTCCTCCTTGTGGCCGCGGCGGCGGTGCGAAAAAGAGGTGGAAAAACGCCGCGAAAGGTAGTATAATGGCCAAAAGAACGGGAAATGAGGGATGGGCCGTGTTGTTTGAGAAGAAGATGGAGCCCCGCTGCGCCTACTGTGCGCGGGGGACCCGGCTGGACGAGGAGTCCATTCTGTGCGCCAAAAGGGGCGTGGTCCCGGCGGGGAACGCCTGCCGCGCGTTTCAGTATGACCCCCTCAAGCGGGTGCCGCCCCGGCCTGCGCCGCTGGATTTCGACCGGTGGAAAGAGGAGGACTTTACGCTTTAGGCCCAAGTGATCTTGTCCGCCGCACCAGAATGGTGCGGCGGATTTTTGCGTCAAGGAGAAAATATGGGTATGAATAGGCGCAGATTTGGCTATTTTTCCGTTGACAGCTGCCGCCGGAATAGGTAAGATAGAGAACGCAAATAGATAACAGAGTTAATTATTAACAAAGTGTGAATGGGGGCGGAACAAATGACCAATCAGGAGGTGCGGGAGCATCTGTTCAAGGCCCTGCACCGGTTCGGAAAGATCAAATCCCACATCTCGAGTGGAGTGGGAGAGCTGACAAAGGGAGAGTTTTTCTGCATGGGCATTATCGCAGACAGAAACAGGCGGCGGCCAGAGCGGAGCGGCGTCCAGGTCTGGGACTTGGCCGGTCACATGCAGGTGCGGCCCCCGGCGGTCTCCCGCATGCTGCGGGGGCTGGAGGAGCGGGGGCTCATCCGGCGGGAGGTGGACCCGGCGGACCGGCGCAATGTCCGGGTCAGCCTGACGGAGAGCGGCAGGGAGGTCTGGCAGCGGGAGGCGGAGGGCTACCAGAGGACCATGGACCGCGTGATCGATCGGATGGGCCCTGAAAACATGGAGACCCTGCTGGACCTGCTGGACCGGCTGGCCGCCGCCATTGAGGAAGAACAGAACGAGGAGACAGGTATATGCTGAAATTGTTCCGATACTTAAAGGCAGTCAAGGGCTCGGTGCTGGCCATCCTTCTGCTGCTGGTGGTCCAGGCGTACTGCGACCTGAGCCTGCCCACCTATACCTCCCAGATCGTGGATGTGGGCATCCAGCAGGGGGGCATCGAGCGGGTGAGCCCGGAGCAGATGCGGGGCTCCACCCTGGAGGCCCTCACATTGTTCCTGTCCGACGAGGACGAGGCCGCCGTGCGCGGAGCCTACACCCAGGCGGAGGACGGGACCTATGTCCTGGCCGACCTGGATGGGGAGGCGCGGGACCGGCTGGACGACATCCTGGGCCTGCCCATGGCGGCGGTGTACCAGATGACGCAGCAGGGGACGGACCCCTCCGCCCTGCTGGCCCAGCTGGAGGGCGCCGGGATGGACCGGGAGACCTTCCAGGCCGCGGTCATCGCGCAGCTGGAAACGGTGGCCGCCCAGTACGGCGACAACGCCGACATGCTGGTGGAACAGGCGGCCATCCAGGGCGTGCGGGGGGAGTATGAGGCCATGGGCCTGGATCTGAACCAGATCCAGATGGACTACCTCTGGCTCACCGGCGCCAAGATGATGGGGGTCTCCCTGCTGATGGTGGCTGCGGCCATCCTGGCGGGCCTGCTCTCCTCCCGGGCGGCGGCCCGGATCGGCATGGAGCTGCGGGGGGACGTGTTCCAAAAGGTGGTCTCCTTCTCCTCCGCAGAGATCGACCGCTTTTCCACCGCCTCCCTCATCACCCGCTCCACCAATGACATCCAGCAGGTGCAGATGGTGATGGTCCTGCTGCTGCGGATGGTGCTCTACGCCCCCATCATCGGCATCGGCGGCATCCTCAAGGTGTCCAGCACCCGCACCGGCATGGGCTGGATCATCGGCGTGGCGGTGGGTGCCCTGCTGGCGCTGATCGTGGTGCTGATGGCCCTGGCCATGCCCAAGTTCCGGAAGATGCAGAGCCTGGTGGACCGGATGAACCTGGTCTCCCGGGAGATCCTCACCGGCCTGCCGGTCATCCGGGCCTTCAGCCGGGAGGAGTACGAGGAGCAGCGGTTCGACGGGGCCAACCAGGACCTGAAAAAGACCCAGCTGTTCACCAACCGGGTGATGAGCTGCATGATGCCCGCCATGATGCTGGTGATGAACGGCATCTCCCTGCTCATCGTCTGGAACGGCGCCCACGGCGTGGACCTGGGCACCATGCAGGTGGGCGACATGATCGCCTTTATCACCTATACCATGCAGATCGTCATGGCCTTCCTGATGATCGCCGTGGTCTCCATCGTGCTGCCCCGGGCCGGTGTGGCCGCCGGGCGCATCAACGAGGTGCTGGAGAGCCAGCCCACCATCCGCGACAAGGACCAGGTCCAGGACAACGCCAAGACCGACTGGCGGGGGGAGCTGGCCTTCCACGACGTGTCCTTCCGCTATCCGGACGCCGACGCCGACGTGCTGGAGCATATCACCTTCACCGCCCGGCCGGGGGAGACCACCGCGGTCATCGGCTCCACCGGCAGCGGCAAGTCCACCCTCCTGAATCTGGTCCCCCGGTTTTTCGACGTGACCAGCGGCTCCATCACCCTGGACGGGGTGGACATCCGGGACCTGTCCCAGCACAAGCTGCGCAGCCTGCTGGGCTATGTGCCCCAGAAGGGGGTGCTCTTCTCGGGCACCATTGCCTCCAACCTGAAGTTCGGCGACAGCGACGGGGAGATCTCCGACGCGGCCATGGAGACCGCCGCCCAGATCGCCCAGGCCACCGAATTCATCGACGCCAAGCCGGAGGGCTACCAGACCCCCATCGCCCAGGGGGGCACCAACGTGTCCGGCGGGCAGAAGCAGCGCCTCTCCATCGCCCGGGCCATCGCCAAGCATCCCAAGGTGCTGCTGTTTGACGACTCCTTCTCCGCCCTGGACTACAAGACCGACGCGGCCCTGCGCCGGGCCCTGCACGAGAGCGTGATGAGGGACACCACGGTCCTCATCGTGGCCCAGCGCATCTCCACCATCCTCCACGCCGACCAGATCATCGTCCTCAACGAGGGGAAGGTGGCCGGCATGGGCACCCACGAGGAGCTGATGGCCGGCTGCGCCACCTATCAGGAGATCGCCAGGTCCCAGCTTTCAGAGGACGAGTTAGGAGGTGTGGGCGCGTGAGCGGAGAAAACAAGACCATTCAGACGCCCCAGGGCCACGGACCCATGGGCGGCCGCCGCGGTATGCCCGGCGAGAAGGCCAAGGACTTCAAGGGGACCATCGGCAAGCTCCTGTCCTACATGGGCCGGTACAAGGCGGCCCTGGTGTTCGTGCTGCTCTTCGCGGCGGCCTCCACCGTCTTTTCCATCCTGGGCCCCAAGATCCTGGGCAACGCCACCACCGAGCTCTTTGAGGGCCTGGTGGCCAAGATCCAGGGCACGGGAGGCATCGACTTCGGCCGCATCGGGGGCATCCTCCTCTTCCTGCTGGGGATGTACCTGCTTTCGGCCCTGTTTTCCCTGGTCCAGGGCTGGATCATGACCGGCATCGCCCAGAGCATGTCCTACCGCATGCGGCGGGACATCTCGGAGAAGATCCACCGAATGCCCATGAAGTACTTCGAGTCCCGGACCGTGGGCGAGGTCCTCTCCCGCATCACCAACGATGTGGACACCATGGGCCAGAGCCTGAACCAGAGCATCACCCAGCTCATCACCTCGGTGGCCACCCTCATCGGCGTGTTCATCATGATGCTCACCATCAGCCCCATCATGACCCTCATCGCGGTGGTCATCCTGCCGGTGTCCATGGCCCTCATCAGCGTGGTCATGCGCCATTCCCAGAAGTACTTCCAGGACCAGCAGAAGTACCTGGGGGTCATCAACGGCCAGGTAGAGGAGACCTACTCGGGCCACAACGTGATCCGGGCCTTCAACCGGGAGGCGGCGGTGACGGCAGAGTTCAACGCCACCAACGCCACCCTCTTCCGCTCCGCCTGGAAGAGCCAGTTCCTCTCCGGCATGATGATGCCCATTATGAACTTCGTGGGCAACCTGGGCTATGTGGCGGTGGCCATCTCGGGCAGCATGCTGGCCGTGAACGGGGTCATCACCGTGGGCGACATCCAGGCCTTTATCCAGTACGTGCGCAACTTCACCCAGCCCATCAACCAGATCGCCCAGGTGTCCAATATGCTCCAGTCCATGGCCGCGGCGGCCGAGCGGGTCTTTGAGTTCCTGGACGAGGAGGAGGAACAGCCCACCACCGACCACCCGGTGAGCGCGGAGCACATCCATGGGCAGGTGACCTTCGACCACGTCCGCTTCGGCTACGACCCGGAGAAGATCATCATTAAAGATTTCTCCGCCCGGGTGGAGCCGGGGCAGACAGTGGCCATCGTGGGCCCCACCGGCGCGGGCAAGACCACCATGGTCAAGCTGCTCATGCGGTTTTACGACGTGAACGGCGGCGCCATCCTGGTGGACGGCCACGACGTGCGGGACTACGACCGCGCCCAGCTGCGGGAGTCCTTCGGCATGGTCCTCCAGGACACCTGGCTCTTCCAGGGCACCATCATGGAGAACATCCGCTACGGCCGGCTGGACGCCACCGACGAGGAGGTCATCGCTGCGGCCAAGGCGGCCCACGTCCACCACTTCATCCAGACCCTGCCCGGGGGCTACCAGATGGAGCTGAACGAGGACGCCACCAACATCTCCCAGGGGCAGAAGCAGCTGCTCACCATCGCCCGGGCCATCCTGGCCGACAACAAGATCCTCATCCTGGACGAGGCCACCTCCAGCGTGGACACCCGTACCGAGCACCTCATCCAGGCGGCCATGAACAACCTGATGCGGGGCCGGACCAGCTTTGTCATCGCCCACCGCCTGTCCACCATCCGGGACGCCGACCTCATCCTGGTCATGCGGGAGGGGGACATTGTGGAGCAGGGCACCCACGAGGAGCTGCTGGCCAAGGGCGGCTTCTACGCCGAGCTCTATAACTCCCAGTTCGAGGACGTGGGAGAATAACAGGACAAAGCCG
>DVHW01000125.1 GCA_018711785.1 Candidatus Galloscillospira excrementavium | reverse complement strand
GGCCGACTCCGGCGCCCGCGGCTCCTCCGCCCAGATCCGCCAGCTGGCCGGCATGCGCGGCCTGATGGCCGACACCTCCGGCCGCACCATCGAGATCCCCGTCAAGTCCAATTTCCGTGAGGGCCTCTCCGTACTGGAGTACTTCATCTCCTCCCGGGGCGCCCGGAAGGGCATGGCCGATACCGCCCTGCGGACCGCCGACTCGGGTTACCTGACCCGCCGCCTGGTGGACGTGTCCCAGGAGGTCATCATCCGGGAGCACGACTGCGGCACCCACGACGGCATCGTGGTCAGCGCCATCGTGGAGAACGGCCAGGTCATCGAGACCTTCGGCGAGCGGCTCAAGGGCCGCTACCCGGTGGAGGACATCTGCGACCCGGTCACCGGCGAGGTCCTGGTCACCTCCGACACCCTGATGGGCGCCGAGCACGCCGACCTGCTGGAGGCCCACGGTATCCACGAGGCCCGCATCCGCTCCGTCCTCACCTGTGAGGCCCGCAGCGGCGTGTGCTCCAAGTGCTATGGCATGAACCTGGCCATCGGCGAGCGCGTGGGCGAGGGCGAGGCCGTCGGCATCATCGCCGCCCAGTCCATCGGCGAGCCGGGCACCCAGCTGACCATGCGTACCTTCCACACCGGCGGCGTGGCCGGCGGCGACATCACCCAGGGTCTTCCCCGTGTCGAGGAGCTCTTCGAGTCTCGCCGTCCCAAGAAGATGGCCCAGCTGGCCGAGATCGGCGGCCGGGTCACCCTGGAGGAGTCCAAGCGGGCTACCATGGTCAACGTCACCATCACCGCCGACGACGGCGAGGTGGTTACCTACGCCCTGCCCTATGCCGGCGGCATCCGGGTGAAGGACGGCGACACCGTGAAGAAGGGCGACATGCTCTCCGACGGTGCCCTCTACCCCCAGGACGTGCTCCGCGTCCGCGGGGTCCACGCGGTGTACGACTACCTCATCCAGGAGGTCCAGAAGCCCTACCGCCAGCAGGGCGTGGACATCAACGACAAGCACATCGAGGTCATCTGCCGCCAGATGATGCGCAAGGTCCGGGTGGAGGACGCGGGGGATTCCGACCTGCTCTCCGGCTCCACCATCGACCTCATCGAGTTCCGGGACGCCTGCCAGGCGGTCCAGGACCGCATCGATGCCGGCGAGACCAACGACGGCCTGGAGCTGCGGCTGCCCACCTGCACCCGCCTGCTCATGGGCATCACCAAGGCCTCCCTGGCCACCGAGTCCTTCCTGTCCGCCGCCTCCTTCCAGGAGACCACCAAGGTCCTCACCGAGGCGGCCATCAAGGGCAAGGTGGACCACCTGGTGGGCCTGAAGGAGAACGTCATCATCGGCAAGCTCATCCCCGCCGGCTCCGGCCTCGCGGCCTACCGCAAGTACGACAAGCTGGAGGACGACAACGCCCCCGAGTCCGAGAGCTCCGAGGCGGCCACCGCCCAGCTGATGCGCTCCGACTTCTGAGCCTGAGCACGGAAACCAGCAAAAATATCCCCGGCATCAGAGCGATGCCGGGGATATTTTACAGGAGGAGAGGGGAGTGGCCCCATGACAGAAGAACATACCGCCCTCCGGGGCCGCTTCGCCCCCAGCCCCAGCGGGCGGATGCACCTGGGCAACCTGTTCTCCGCCCTGCTCGCCTGGCTGTCGGTGCGCGCCGCCGGGGGGACCATGGTGCTGCGGATGGAGGACCTGGACCCCGACCGCTGCCGGGAGGCGTATGCCCTCCAGCTCGCCGACGACCTGCGCTGGCTGGGCCTGGACTGGGACGAGGGCTACGGCGCGGGCGGGCCCCACGGGCCCTACCGCCAGAGCGAGCGGACGGACTACTACGCCGCCTGCTTCCGCACCCTGGCGGAGCGGGGGCTGGTCTACCCCTGCTACTGCACCCGGGCAGAGCGGCTGGCTGCCTCCGCCCCCCACCGCTCCGACGGTTCCGCTGTCTACCCCGGCACCTGCCGGCATCTGACGGCGGAGGAGCGCCGGGCGCGGGAGGCCCAGGGGCGGCGCCCCGCCTGGCGGGTCAGAGTGCCTGACAGGGAGGTTGCCTTTACAGATGGGAAGCAGGGGCCCTTCCGGGAGAATCTGGCCCGGGACTGCGGGGACTTCATCGTCCGCCGCTCCGACGGGGTGTACGCCTATCAGCTGGCGGTGGCGGCCGACGACGGGGCCATGGGCATCACCCAGGTGGTCCGGGGGAGGGACCTGCTGGACTCCACCCCCCGGCAGCTGTGGCTCTATGAGCAGCTGGGCCTGGAGCCGCCGGAGTTTTCCCATGTGCCCCTCCTCCTGGCCCCCGACGGACACCGGCTGTCCAAGCGGGAGCGGGACCTGGACATGGGCGCCCTCCGGGCGCGGCACACCCCCGGGGAGGTGGTGGGCCGGCTGGCCTTCCTGGCGGGGCTGCGGCCCACGGCGGAGCCGGTCTCACCCGGCGAGCTGGTCCCGGCGTTCTCCTGGGACAAGGTGCCCCGGGAGGACATCGTTGTCCCGGTAGAGTGGCTGGACGAAAACAAGGTGTGACAAGCAATATTGCTTGTCACACCTTGTTTTCTTTCCCGCTCACTTTTTGGGCCGCATAGTCCAGAGCAGCTGCCCGCCCAAGACGGCGGCCAGGGCGAAGCACACCCAGGCGGGCACGGGGATGCCCAGCGGGGCGGGGGAGAGCCCGGCGGTACACAGCAGGCACCCGCCCAGCAGCAGGGCGCAGCACAGCAGGCACCGGATGAGCCGGTTTACCCACCGCTCCCGCCGCTGGCCCTCCCGCTCCTGGCCGGCCAGCTGGACGGTGACCCTGGCCTGTCCCTTCTGCACGGTGCGGAGCACCTCGGCGGCCTGGCCGGGCAGCCCCGCCGCCTTGGGGCCGGAGGTGAGGAGGCGCCAGGCCTGCTCCTCCAGCTCGGCCTTCCAGTCAAAGGAGGCGAGGGCCTGGGCCTTGACGTGGTCCTTCAGAATCTCCAGCAGGTCGAGCTCAGGGGAGAAGGCGGCCAGGGTGCCCTCCAGGGTGAGGATGCCCCGGCCCAGGAGGGCGATGCCGTCGGGCAGGGCGATGCGGTGCTTCTTGGCCAGGGCGAAGAAGTCCTTCAGCGCCTCCCCCAGGTCCAGGGTACCCAGGGCGGCGGAGCCGTACCGGTCCATCATCTGCCGCAGGTCGGCGCTGAGTGCCTCCTCATCCACAGGGCCCCGGCACACGGCGATGGAGAGCACGGCGGCGCGGAAGCCGTCCACGTCCCCCTCGGCAAAGGTCCGCACCCCCTCCCGGAGGGCCCGCTGGTCCCGCCGGGAGAGGCGGCCCATCATCCCCAGGTCCAGCCAGGCGATGGCCCCGCCCCGGACCACCAGATTACCCGGGTGGGGGTCTGCGTGGAAAAAGCCGTCGTCCACCACCTGCTTGACATACTGGCCCGCCAGCTTGCGGCCGATGTCCTCCCGGTCGTAGCCCGCAGCCTCCAGCCTGTCGCCCTGATCGATGGGGATGCCGTCGATGTACTCCATCACCAGCACCCGCTCGCTGGTGTACGTCCGGAGGACCTCCGGACAGGAGAAGCTCCTGACCGACTGATTCTTGGCCCGGAACTCCTCGGCGTTCTTGGCCTCGGCCAGGAAGTCCAGCTCCTGCTGGGCTGCGGACCACAGCTCGTCCAGGAGCTGGTTCCAGTCCAGCACGCCGCCCAGGTCGGTGAGGGAGATGGGCCCCGCGGCCCGGCGCAGCAGGGCGATGTCCCGCTCCATGGTCTCGGCCACGCCGGGGCGCTGGAGCTTGACCGCCACATGCCGCCCGTCCGGCAGGACGGCGGCGTGGACCTGCGCAATGGAGGCGGAGCCCAGAGAGGTCGGGCTGAAGGAGGAAAATACCTCCTCCAGCCCCCTCCGGTACTCCGCCTCCAGCAGCGTTTTGACCTGAGAAAAGGGCATGGGCGCCACATCGGCGCGCAGTTTACCAAGCTCCCGGCAGTACTCCTCCGGCAGCATGTCGCGGCGCATGGACAAAATCTGGCCCAGCTTGACAAAGGTGGGGCCCAGCTCCTCCAGAATGGCGCGGAGCTTTTCCGGCGTGAGGCCGCGGGCGATCTGGTGCCTGGCGAGGATCTCCAGGATCTCCCGCAGCCGCCCGCCCTCGGGGCGGGGACTCATTCGCCGTCGCCGGGCGTGTCGTCGATGTCGATGTGGATGACCTTCTCCGCTTCAGCGGCGGCCTTCTCGGCCTCCGCCTTGGCCTCGGCCTCCTTGGCGTCCAGGTCGGCCAGCTTCCGGCGCAGGGCCTCCCGCTCCTCGGCGGTCAGGCGCCCCAGCGCCTCATTGGCGTAGCGCTCCCGGCGCTCCTGGGCCACCTGTTCGCCCTTGCGCTTGAGCTCCTCGTTGAGGGCCCGGCCCTTCTCCAGGGTCTCAGCCCCCTTCTCGGCGCAGACCTTGCCCACCTCGGCGGCCTTCTCGGCCAGGATGGCCACCGCGCCGATACCGGCCATGGCTACGTTCAGCAGGCTCTTGCCCAGATCTTCCATCATAAAAATACCTCCTGTTCGGTGTTGGTGTTTGGGTGGCTTTCTGAGGCTATTATAACACAAATCCGCCGGGCGTCTTTGAAATTTTGTAAACATTAGATTAAAAGCACATTAGAAACTGCGCCCTCCCGCGGAAAACGTCCGGCGCCTTGCCCTGGGGCCCGATGTGGTGTATAATAGGGGCCGCCGGTCCGGCCGCGCTTTGCCCCGGGACCGGCGGAGCGGCCAATCTCATCGTGATTCAAAGAGGGAAGCGCCAATGGAGGAACTGAGAGCACGCGCCTGGGCGGACATCGACCTGGGCGCGCTGGAGCACAACTACCGCGCCCTGCGGGCGCCCCTTCCCCGGGGCTGCCGCTTTTTAGGCGTGGTGAAGGCGGATGCCTACGGCCACGGGGCGGTCCCGGTGGCCCGGAAATTAAAGGAGCTTGGGGCGGAGTACCTGGCGGTGGCCTGCGTCAGCGAGGCGGCCGAGCTCCGCGCCGCCGGAGTGGGGGGGCCCATCCTCATCCTGGGGGCCACCCCGCCGGAGCAGGCCGCCCGGCTGCTGGAGCTGGACCTGACCCAGAACGTCCCCGACCTGGAGACCGGCCGGGCCCTCTCGGCGGCGGCCCGGGCGGCGGGGAAGAAGCTGAAGGTCCATGTGAAGGTAGACACCGGCATGGGCCGCCTGGGCTTCCTGGCCGGCGGCGGGGACCTGGGCGGGGCGGTGGAGGAGATCGCCGCCCTGTGCGCCCTGCCCGGGCTGGAGGCGGAGGGCATCTTCACCCACTTTGCCGACGCCGACGGCAGCGAGGAGTACACCATGGGCCAGTTCACCCGCTTCCTGGATGTGCTCCGCGGCCTGGAGGAGCGGGGCGTGACCTTTCAAATCCGCCATTGCGCGGCCAGCGCCGCTGTGTTAAACTATCCCTGTACCTATCTGGATATGGTGCGGCCGGGCATCGCCCTGTACGGGCACTACCCCGCCCCCGGCTGTGAGGGGCTGGACGGGCCGGGCCTGCGCCCGGTGATGGCCTTCCGGGCCCGGGTGGCCGCGGTGCGCTCCCTCCCGGCGGGCTCCTGCATCAGCTACGGCCGCACCCACACCCTGACCCGGGACAGCCGCCTGGCGGTGCTGGGCGTGGGCTATGCCGACGGGCTGCCCCGCTTGCTCTCCAACCGGGGGGAGGTGCTCCTCCGGGGCCGGCGCTGCCCCATCGTGGGCCGGGTGTGCATGGACTTGTGCATGGTGGACGTGACCGACGTGCCGGAGGCCGCGGTGGGCGACACCGCCACCCTCTGGGGCCCGGAGCTGCCCATCGAGGAGAAGGCGGACGCCGTGGGCACCATCCAGTACGAGCTGCTCTGCGGCGTGTCCAGACGGGTGAGCCGCATCTACCGGGAGGAGTAGCGCCTCTGCGCACATCCGAGGTTCCCGCCGCATAAACTGGCTCGGGGGAGGCCGGGCCGGCCGGCGGCGGGGGAGCAGCGTTTCCGCTGTTTTTTGGAAGGGCTGTGTATAAATCCCGCCGCCCCGTGGGAGAATCAATAGTGACCGCAGGCCGGGGAGAGACCCCTGTGACGACGGTGACTATCGAACCGCGGAGTGTGAGCTTTTGTGGATAACAGCGTCAAGCGTGGAGACATTTTTTATGCCGACCTGAGCCCCGTGGTGGGCAGCGAGCAGGGGGGCGTGCGCCCGGTCCTCGTCATCCAGAACGACACCGGCAACCGCCACAGCCCCACCATCATCGCCGCCGCCATCACCTCCCAGACGGGCAAGGCCCGCCTCCCGACCCACATTGCGCTCCCGGCCAACTGCTACGGGCTGCCCAAGGACTCGGTGGTCCTGCTGGAGCAGATCCGCACGCTGGACAAACGGCGCCTGCGGGAGCACATGGGCCGGCTGGACGAGGCCCTGATGGAGCGGGTGGACGCGGCCATCGCGGTCAGCTTCGGTCTGCATCCACAGCAGATGGTCTAAGCCATTGGAACACAGAACACGCGGGCGGGAGGGTCCGAGGGCCGTCCCGCCCGCGAGAATAAAAAACGTATCGTCTACATAGGAGGTCCCCCATGAACAACCGGAACACATGGCTCCCCCGCCTGGCCGCCGGCGTGCTGGTGGCCGGCACCCTGCTGGGCGTGGCCCTGGCCGCGGGGCAGCAGGGCAGCCAGAGCGACCCGCTGGTGAGCCTGAGCTACCTCACCGACAAGCTGACGCCGGACCTGCTGTCCCAGACCGACGCCAAGATCGCCGAGCGGGAGCAGGCTCTGACCGAGAACTTCAACGCACTCATCGACGCCTACACCCAGGAGATGGAGAGCGCCCTGGCCCAGTCCGGGGGCGGCGGGACCAGCGCCGCCTTCTCGGTGGTGGACGTGGCCCAGGGGCAGACCCTCATCGGCGGCGTGGGCTGTGAGATCATGCTCCGGGTGGGCACGGCCAACTGCGTGTCCCCCACCACGCCGGGGCTCATCGACATGACCGACGGCACCACCCTCTCCAGCGGGAACCCTCTGGTCACCAATCACCTGTATATGGTCACCATCGCCGACCGGGGCCTCACCGCCACCAGCAACGTGAAGGTGCTGGTCCGGGGG
>DVHW01000124.1 GCA_018711785.1 Candidatus Galloscillospira excrementavium | reverse complement strand
GGAGAGGTCGGAGGCCCCGAAACTCCCCCCGCCGATGGAGCCGGAGAGGCTGCCAGAGCCTCCGCCCAGGCCTCCGCCATCTCCATAGTACCCGCTGATGTCACCCTCACCGCTGTAGTGGGTGCCGTTGGTCCAAACCCCGTTTACGCCCTCCAGTCGGTTGTAGAGGTCGCCCGCGTCGCCGCCGGAGTATCCGTACTGGGCGCGGATCTGCTCCACCAATTCGTGGGCCCGGTCCCAGGAGATGTTGCCCGCTTCCGCCTGCTTGCGCAGTTCGTCCGCAAACTCCAGTTCGCCGGTGCTGAAATGGCTCTTGTCGTAGTCGCTGCCCCCGTAGTCGCTCCGGTCCGTATCCGTAACAGCGGATTCGCTGGGGGCGCGATACACCGCATTGGGGGACTTCCCCACACCGGAGGAACCCTGGAAGTACCCCCGGTCATTATAGGTCACATTCTGCCCCGTCTGCGGGTCATACACCGTCTGGCCTGCCAGATCCGGGCGCCGTTCTGGACTTAAATAATCTTTCCCTGCCATGATTCCCTCCACACTTCGCCCGGAACTCTCGGGCCGTCGTTATCCGTTCTTCTCTTCCGCGTCCCCGGCTTCGCCGGTCACGGCGTCTCCCGCCTCGTCTGCGGCTTTCTTCCCCGCCTCCAGGACTTTTCTCAGCCACTCCGGCACCGGCGCGCCCATGAGGGCCGCGTTCTCCGCGATGCTGCCCAGTTCCGTGATGCAGTACCACACCAGCACCAGGGGAAGGAGAAGTCCTGCCCCTGGCACATTGAACGCCACCACCGGAAGATTCTCGATCACGATCACCAGCACCCGGTCCGCCAGGGCCGCCACGATGACCACCACCAGTTCTCCCAATTTGTGCCAGATGCCCTCCCGGGCGGTCTTGCTGGACCAGTTCCCGGCCTTGACCGCCGCCGCGGTGCCTGTGATGTAGTCCAGGGCCATCAGCACGACCCAGGCAAAGGCCAGCCAGCCCATCCACCCCCAAAAGGCGGTAAATGCGCCGATGACGGCCGTAAGCCCCGCCTTAACGGCGGTCATCCAATCAAACTCCATATCACACCTCCTGTAGCCCCATACGGTCCAACAGCACCGCCGCCTCCTGCCGCGTCAGGGGAGCGTGGGGCCGGGTGCCGTCAAAGATACCGGCAGATACCGCCTTGTCCCACGCCTCCTTTGCCCAGTCGCTCACCGGCTGTTCTGCCACAGCCGCGGCCTCTGCCGACAGCGCCGTCTTAAACATGGCGTTGAACTGTTCCTGTGTCATAGTTTCCTCCCATCCGAACCAGCCGCCCACGACGATCTGCTTGCCGCTGCGCTGGTCCCATCTGCTCCGAATCGCCCGGGTATCCACGTGGGTAAAGGTCTGATAGACCCCGATGCCGCCCCGCCGGTCCAGGTAGTATTCCGCGATCTGCCCCACCAACAGCGGTGAGGCCCCGGATACCACGATATCCGCTGCCCGGCCATAGAGGTGCTGGCTGCTGGATACCCCGCCCACCGCGGCGTTGTGGGCCGGGGAGCGGTAGCCGCTGTTGATGGCCACCGCCCCGCCTACGGCCTCCCGGATCTGCTCCAGCAGGGCAACCAGGGCGTCGTCCACCAGGACTTTGTCGCTGCCGTCCCGGCTGGCAAACTCCCGCACCCGGAAATGGGGCGTGAGAAAGGCATCCCCATCCCGCCCCAGGCTGTACTCTCTTACCATGGGTTTCCTCCGTTATTACATCGCTTCTACATAGTCCAGGTGGATTCCCTCCATGACCGCACGGGCCTCTAATACTGCGAGGTATTCTGCCATAGCATTGATTTGGAGGTTATATGTACTCCGCGGACAGGTTGGAGAGAACGTCAGTTCCCCCGAATCCCATTTCCGAAGCATTTCGGCAAGTTTCTGGTAACGGATTGCGAGTTGATTGTATTCAGCCCGAAACCGCTCCTTGTAATCTGCGCTAGTCATCATTGTAATCGTTTCGTTGAGATTCATTTTTTTCCCTTTCCGGGGCCGGGGAGAGCCCCGGCCCCTGCTGTCTTACCGGGTAGCCAGGATGGCCTCGAAGAGCGCCCGGTCGTCGGTGAGGCGGGCGTACTGCAGGCCCTTGTCGTAGGGCGCCACCTTCAGGGCGAACCAGTCAGCCTCCTCGGCCTGCTCCTCCCTGGAGAGATTGCCCCAGCCCTCCAGGGTTTCCACGTAGGCTTTCTGGGCGGTCACCAGGTCGGTGCCGTCGGTCTCCGCCTTGTCCCAGATGTCCCAGGCGTGGGTGTACAGCAGGTAGTCGGGCTTGGCCTGCTCCTCCGCCTCATAGTGGGCGGCGATGTCGTAAAACTTGGCGGGGCTCCCTGCCCGGCGGGTCTCGCTGATCTCGTCGTAGCAGTCACGCATGAAGTTGGCGCAGGAAATTTTGGCGTCCGCCTGCTCGCTATCGCTGAGGACCTTCCACGCCGCGCTCAGGGCGGCGTAGTCCACCTCCGCGCCGGGGTAATTGGGGAAAGCGCCGGTGCCGAAGGTAGCGAGGTTCTCCACGAACATATCACGGGCCACGCTGTTGTCCACGTGGTTGGCCTTGCCCAGGTCCATGATGTCCCAGGCGCAGTTGATGAGGAATCGGTTCATAAGTAGTCTCCTTTCATTTTTCCGGCTGTGCCGGTATTACACTTCTGTGAAATACTGCCCGATCAATTCATGGGGCAGATACTGTAGAACGATCTTCCCGCCCTCGGCCTCGCCGGTGCGCTGGCAGAGGTACGTCTTGCCGTCCTCCGGGTCCCTGTAATACTTGCCATACTCGTACTCCATCCCCCGGGCCGCCGGGATAGGGTCCTCCGCCGTCCCGGCCTCTCCGTTGGAGATCACTACCCACAGGGCGGGGGTGTTCTCCGGCTCCCAGCCCGTCTGGGACGTGTGGGCCTGCTGGCAGCGGTAGAGGTGGCCGTTGGGACGGCTCACGATTCGTGCCTGTCCCTCGCCGCCGTAGGCCGTGCCCGGCTGCCAAGGATCATACAGCGAGGGCATGGACAGGGCCTGGGCGCCCCCCGCGCCCTGGGCGCTGATCTGGGCGGCTCGGCGAAACTCCGCCGCTC
>DVHW01000123.1 GCA_018711785.1 Candidatus Galloscillospira excrementavium | reverse complement strand
TACTCGTGTGATTGTTACTGATAGCGCAAAAGCCCCCTAACCTTCCCACCTTCCAAACCCCGGACAGCGCCCTGGGGCCCTTCCCCTGTCCGTTTCCGCCCGCATTCCCCGACCAGACGAGATCCTGACGGCCTCCCGCCGGTATAACGGTACGGTTTGCGCCCATAACAGGCAGCCATTCGACAGAATTCTCCTGTATGATACTCTCAGGAGGATGACACATGGAATTACAAGAGAGAATGGCGGCCGTCATGCGTACCCTCATCAAACAATACCGCTCCATGCAGGAGGCGGCGGACGGGTTGGAGATCTCCCGCTCCGCCCTGCAGGACTACCTGTCCGGCCGGGGCAACCCCACCCTGTCCACCCTGGCCCATCTGGCCCGGCGGCTGGGGGTGGACCCGGCGCTGCTGGTCGCGGGGGCCTTCACCGACCGACAGCTGGAGGTGCTCCTCTCCCTGCTGGACAGCCTGGGCCTGCTCTCCGAGCTGGAGCCGGCCGAGCGGCGGCGCTTTGCCGGCCTGCTGCTGGAGATGGTCGGGCTCTGGAAGGGGGGCGAGGGCTGTGCCTGAGCGGGTGAACGCCCCGGAGCCGGACGAGGCCCGCGCCTTCCGCAGGCCCATGGGGGTGGGCGCCGTGCGCTATGTCCGTACCACCGCCGGGCTGACCGGCTTCGCCGTCTGTCCCCGCTGCCGGGGGAACCTGGAGCGGGAGTACCAAACCTTCTGTGACCGCTGCGGCCAGCGCCTGGATTGGACCGGGTTTGCCCGGGCGGTGGTCCTTCTGCCCCGCTGAACCGTCGGCCTGTGTGTGGGAAAAGCCCCGCCGGGCCGGCGGCCAGGCGGGGCTTTTGCGGGCAAAAAAGGGGAATAAAGGGGGGCTACACCGTCCGCAGGCGGTAGCCGCAGGCCAGGATGGACTGCTCGGCCAGCACATCCATGGCATCCAGGTAGAAGGGGGGCAGGCCGTGGCTGCTCCGGTAGACCGACAGCTCGGTGCAGGCCAGGATGGCGGCCTCGCACCCCAGCGCCCGCAGCTCGCGGTCCACGGCGGCGAACTTCTCCCGGGAGCCGGCCTCCCCCTTCTTGATCTCGTCGTAGATGATGCTCATGACCCTTTTTTGGTTCTCCGGCCCGGGGGACACCACCTCGATGCCCTGGGCGGCGCACTCGCGCTGGTAGATGCCGGCGCGGATGGTGCCGTCGGTGCCCAGGAGCCCCACCCGCCTGGGGCGGCGGGCGGAGGAGGAGAGGGCCTCCACCGTCCGGCGCACCATGTGGATGATGGGCACCCCCAGCTCCCCCTGGAGCCGGTCGGCGAAGTAGTGGGCGGTGTTGCAGGGGATGGCCAGGGCGGTGCAGCCGCAGCCCTCCAGCAGCTTTGCCCCCTCCAGCAGGCGGCGGTAGCACCCCTCCGCGTCCCCGCCCAGAATGGCGGCGGTGCGGTCAGGGATGGCGGTGTCGCTCCAGATGAGGGTGGGGATGTGGTCCTGGTCCCGGGCGGCGTCGGTCCGGTCCAGCACCCGCTGGTAAAAGACCTGGGTGGCCTGCGGCCCCATGCCGCCCAAAATGCCGAGGCGAGCTTCGGACATAGAAAAACTCCTTCCCGTGCGGGCGCGGCATGGGGCCGCGGCCTATTCGGAAACGTGTCCTGTACTTTTCCGGGCGTTCGCTTTCCCCATGGAGAGGTTGAACCACTTGATGTAGCGGTGCTGCCCCCAGAGGATGTGGGCCTTGTGGATGGGGTTGCGGTCCGCCTTGTAGAGCAGGGGGTTCACCCACGCCCCCAGCTTCCGCAGGGCGCGGATCTCCTCCAGATAGGCGGGGTTCACATGGTCGGTGATGACCTTCATGGGCACCACCTGCCACAGGTGGCGGTTTTTGGTGACCACCAGCTCCTGGGGCCGGTGGTAGATGCGGTCCTCCACCAGGAACTTGGCCAGGTTGTACCCCGCGCCGGTGACATAGTAGTTGCTCCGGCCCTGGCGGCAGTTGATCTCAAAGACCTTGAACTTCCCGTCCCGCTGGTCGTACTTCACATCGAAGTTGGAAAAGCCGGTGAACTGGAGGTCCTCCAGGAAGGAGCGCAGCTTCTCGCACAGCTCGGGCTCGTACTCGGTGATGATGACCGAGTGGTTGCCGATGCCGAAGCGGGAGTGCTCCTCCAGCAGCACGTGGCCCAGGCACATGAGGCGGACCTTGCCGTCCTCCCCGGAGTAGTTGGTGACCACCCGCATGTAGCTGTCATCCCCGGGGATGAAGTCCTGGATGATGACCGAGTCGGCGTAGCCGCTCTCATAGATCTCGTCCAGGGTGCGGTCCACCTCCTCCCGGGTCTGGAGGATGTAGGCCTTCTTCTGGGTGGGGAAGGGGTGGTCCCAGTAGGTGTAGCTCTCGGCGGGCTTGACCACGAAGGGGCCGCCGAAGGGCAGGGTGAAGTCGTGCCCCATACCCTTCTTGTAGACGAAGGTGGCCGGGTGGTCGATGCCGTACTGGTCGCAGAGCTGGTAGAAGTGCTCCTTGTGGATGAGCCGCTCCATCAGGGAGAGCTGGATATAGGGCGCGATGACGTTGGCCGGATACCGGGCCAGGTTGGCGGCGATGGCGGTGAGGTAGTCGTCCCCACAGCCCAGGACAAAGACCTTCTTGTCCGGGTGCTCCGCGGCCACGGCGGAGACATTTTTCAGCACCACGGCGGGGTCGGAGTTGTTCTCGCACACCCGGTAATCGATGATGTCGCTGCGGTAGCAGGGGCCGCTGGGGTAGCGGCCGAAGGCGATGGTCTTGATGCCATAGGCCTCGTGGAAGGCCCGGGCCATGCTGTACACGTTGATGTCCGCCCCCAGCAGCACGGGGACGAAGGGCTGTTCACTCATGCGATTGGCGCTCCTTTGAGCTGGACTTCATACCAGCGTTTTTCCCCCTCCGGGCCGGGCATGGGGGTAAGGACGGCCCAGGCGCGGAGAGTCTCGGCCTCCTCGGGGGTCAGGCGCAGCTCCCGGCGGCGCAGCTCGCCGCCGTGGAAGGCCAGGGAGAAGACCCGCTCCAGCGGAGGGTTTTTCTCTATTTTCGTCATGCACTCCACTCCTTAAACATGCGCGTCATCCCGTGATCCGTTTGACCTGGTACACGCCGGGGATCTGCCCCAGCTTGTTGATGACGCCGGTGAGCTCGTCCTTGTCCTTGACCTGGAGGCACACGGTGACCACGGCGTACCCGTCGGGCATACCCCGGGCGGAGAAGGAGTCCACCTTCACCTTCACGGCCGAGAGGGCCATGGTCACATCCATGGCCAGGCCGTCCCGGTCCTTGGCCGAGAGCTCCAGCGAGGTCTTGTAGGCGGCCTGGTCCCCCTCCACCCAGGACACGTGGACCCAGCGGCCGGGCTCCTCCTTCTGCTTTTCGGGAGAGGCGTTGGGGCAGTCACAGCGGTGGACCGACACGCCGAAGCCCCGGGTGATGAAGCCGATGACCTGGTCCCCCGGCACGGGGGAGCAGCACTTGGCGAACTTGACCAGGCAGTTGTCCAGCCCCTCCACCACGATGCCCGACTCGGAGTGGGTGGGGGTCTTGGCCGGGGCGGGGGCGCTCTGCCCGGGGAAGGCAAAGCTCTCCTGGATGGCCTCGGCCGCCTCCCGCTCGGCCTGGAGCCGGCCCAGCCGGGTCATCTCGTCCTTGATGCGGTTGACCGACTTCTGGGCGGTCATGCCGCCGTAGCCGATGGCGGCGTACAGCTCGTCCAGAGAGCCGAAGTGGAGCTTTTTCAGCAGGAAGGGGAGCGCGTCCTCGGCGGTGATCTGGGAGAGGGTCAGCCCCGCGCGCTTGAGCTCTGACTCGAAGGAGGCGCGGCCGGTGGCGATGTTCTCCTCCCGCCGCTCCTTCTTGAACCACTGGCGGATCTTGTTGCGGGCCTCGTTGGACTTGCACAGCTTCATCCAGTCCCGGCTGGGGCCGTGGGCCGACTTGGAGGTGATGACCTCCACGATATCGCCGTTTTTCAGCGGGGTGTCGAAGGGGACCATCCGGCCGTTGACCTTGGCGCCGGTCATGTGGTTGCCCACCGCCGAGTGGATGTTGTAGGCGAAGTCGATGGGCGTGGCTCCGGCGGGGAGGTTGATGACATCCCCCCGGGGGGTAAAGACGAACACCTCGTCGGCGAACATGTCCACCTTCAGGGTGCGCACAAACTCGTCCGGGTCGGTGTCCTGCTGGCTTTCCAGCAGCTTGCGCACCCACTCGAAGGCCTCCTCGGTGCCCAGCTTGCTGTTGGCCATGCCCTGCTTGTACTTCCAGTGGGCGGCGATGCCGTACTCGGCGGTGTGGTGCATCTCCCAGGTGCGGATCTGCACCTCGAAGGGGATACCCTCCCGGCCGATGACGGTGGTGTGGAGGGACTGGTAGCCGTTGGGCTTGGGGGTGCCGATATAGTCCTTGAACCGGCCCAGCACCGGCTTGAACAGGTCGTGGATGCAGCCCAGGACATTGTAGCAC
>DVHW01000016.1 GCA_018711785.1 Candidatus Galloscillospira excrementavium | reverse complement strand
CGTCCACCACGATGATCCGGTGGGCGTTGCGGATGGTAGAGAGCCGGTGGGCGATGATGAGGGTGGTCCTCCCCTTGGCCAGCTCGTCAAAGGCCGACTGGATGCGGGCCTCAGTGAGGGAGTCCAGGGCGGAGGTGGCCTCGTCCAGGATGAGGATGGGGGGATTTTTCAGGAAGATGCGGGCAATGGACACCCGCTGCTTCTGCCCGCCGGAGAGCATGACCCCCCGCTCCCCCACGTAGGTCTGGAAGCCGTCGGGCATGTCCATGATGTCGTCGTAGATCTCGGCCCGTTTGGCGGCCTCCACGATCTCGGCCTCGGTGGCGTCGGGCCGGCCATAGCGGATGTTCTCCAGGATGGTGCCCGCGAAGAGGAACACGTCCTGCTGCACGATGCCGATGTTCTCCCGCAGGGAGTGCTGGGTGACGGTGCGCACATCCCTCCCGTCCACCAGGATGCGGCCCTCGGTCACGTCGTAGAACCGGGGGATGAGGGCGCACAGGGTGCTCTTGCCCCCGCCGGAGGGGCCCACCACCGCCACGGTCTCTCCGGGGCGGATGTGGAGATTGATGTGGGAGAGGACCTCCTCGCCGTCGGGGGCGTAGCGGAAGCTCATGTCCTCCACCCGGATGTCCCCCTCCGCCGTGCCCATCACCTGGGCGTCCGGGGCGTCCCGCACCTCTGGCTGGACCTCCATCAGCTCCACAAACCGCTGGAAGCCCGCCATGCCGTTGAGGAACTGCTCCACAAAGGCGGCCAGCTTACGCACCGGGGTGAGGAAGGTGGAGATATACAGGGAGAAGGTCACCAGGTCCACAAAGTCCATCTGCCCCCGCATGATGAACCACCCGCCGGCGGCGATGGTGAGCACGTTCATGGCCGGCAGGGCGAACTCCAGCCCCGCGTTGTACACCGCCATGGCCCTGTAATAGCCCCGCTTGGCCCCCTTGAACTGGTCGTTGGCCGCGTTGAACTTGGCGCTCTCCGCCCCCTCGTTGGCAAAGGCCTTGGCGGTGCGCATACCGGAGATGGAGGACTCCAGCTCCCCGTTGATGCCCGCCATGTTCTGCTTGACCTCCAGCGAGGCCCGCACCATCCGCCGCCGCTGGAGGATGGTGAACAGCACAAAGAGCGGCACCACCGCAAAGACGATGAGGGCCAGCTCCCACCGGATGGTGAGCATGAGGCAGAAGGCCCCCGCCAGGGTCACCACCGAGATGAAGAGGTCCTCCGGCCCGTGGTGGGCCAGCTCGGTGATCTCAAAGAGGTCGTTGGTGGCCCGGCTCATCAGCTGGCCGGTGCGGTTCTTGTCGTAGAAGGAGAAGGACAGGTCCTGCATGTGGGCAAAGAGGTCCCGGCGGATGTCGGCCTCAATGAGCACCCCCATCATGTGGCCGTAGTAGGTGACCACATACTGCATCCCCGCCCGCAGGCCGTAGGCCGCCAGCAGGGCCGCCATGACGGCGAAGAAGGCGGCGAACAGGCTCTCCGGCAGCAGCTCGTTCAGGGCCAGCCGGGACACGTAGGGAAAGGCCAGGTCCACCAGGGCAATGCCCAGGGCACAGGCCATATCCAGCAAAAACAGCCCCAGATGGGGCCGGTAATAGGACAAAAACAGGCGCAGATGGCCTGGACGCCTTCTCTCTTTCATGGTCCGCTCCTCCCATACAGTTGACACACTTTATTTTAGTATAGCCCGGTGCGCGTCTGTTTGTCAACGACAGAGGGTACGGCAGCCCCATCCCGGCCCCGTTTATTTCTGTTATACGGAAATATTTTTCGTTTTTCCCTCCATCTCTCTCCACTCCGGCCCATTTTCTGCTATAATAATCTCAAATCAGGGCAGCCGGTTCTCTGCCGGCCGCCGGTTTGCGCCGCCCCGGAGGCGGCGGGAGAGGAGCACACATGCTGGACTATCTGCTTCTTGTCACCGGACAGGTGGCCACCCTGTTTCTTCTGATGGGCGTGGGCTTTGTCCTGGCCCGCCTGGGCAGGCTGAACGGCACCGGCCTGGGTCAGATGTCCTCGCTTCTCCTCTATGTCGTCTCCCCCTGCATTGTGCTGGACTCCTTTCAGCAGGACTCCCTTCCCGGGCCGGGAGCTCTGGGGATCAGCCTGGCCGTCTTTGCCCTCTACTATGTGCTGATCCTCCCGCTGTCCCTCCCCCTGTTTCCCGGGCAGCCGCCGGAGCGGCGCTCCGTGCTCCGCTTCGGCGCGGCCTACGGCAACGTGGGCTTTATGGGGATGCCCCTGCTCCTGGGCGTGCTGGGGCCGGAGGCGGGGATCTACGGCGCCATCTCCATCGCCCTGATGAATATTTTCCAGTGGACCCAGGGCGTGGTCGTCATGGGAAGCCGTCTGTCCGCAAAAAAGGCTATATTCAACCCCGGCGTGCTCTCCCTTCTGGCGGCGGTGGCCCTCTACCTGCTGGATATCCGTCTGCCCGGCGCCCTGGCCGATTCGGTCTCCTTTCTGGCCGACCTGAACACCCCGCTGGCCATGGTCGTCATCGGCGGCCAGATCGCCTCCGCCGACCTGGCCGCCACCTTCACCCAGCCCCGGCTCTACGCCGCCGCGGCCTTTAAGCTGCTGGCCGCGCCGCTGCTCACGGCGCTGGTGCTCCTGCCGCTGGGGCTGTCCCCGGTGCTCTACTGCGCCTGCGTCGTCGTCGCCGCCACGCCCACCGCCGGCGCCACCAGCATCTTTGCCCAGCGGTTCGGGCGGGACACCCCCGCCGCCGCTCAGCTGGTGGCCCTGAGCACCATCCTCTCCATCGTCACCCTGCCCCTCTTTGCCACGGCGGCCCAGGTCATCAGTCAGTTGTAAACAGCTCTCAGCACCACTCCCTCTTTGTCGGCGCCCCGAGTATAAAAACGCCCCCGCGGGTCTATCCCGCGGGGGCGCTGCTCGTCTTCTGTTTACCAGCCGAAGGGGAAGAAGTTGCCCCAGTTGTTATTGTTCTGCTGGTTCTGGTTCTGCTGGTCCTGCTGCTCAATCTGGTCCTGGAGGTCCTGGCTGGCCTGGACCCGCTCGTCGGTGCGCTCGTCAAAGGTGATGGTGAGGGTGAGGCTCTCCCCCGAGCGGGAGACCGTCAGGGTGGCGGTGTCCCCGGCCTCATAGTCCTTCAGGGCGTTGGACAGCTCGTCGGAGGAGGCGACGCTGGTGTCGTCCACGGCGGTGATGATATCGCCCACCTGGAGGCCGGCGGTGTCGGCGCAGGAGCCGTCCACCACGCCCCTCACATAGGCTCCGGCCGGTGTGCCGTACCACTGGGCCTCGCTGGAGACCGTCTGGTTGATGATGCCCATGTAGGGCTGGCCGGTGATATAGCCGTACTGGATGAGGTCGGTGATCATGTCCTTCACGTCGTCAATGGGGATGGCAAAGCCGATGCCCTCCACCGACGCGGAGGTGGAGCTGCCGCTGCTGGACAGCTTGGCGGAGACAATCCCCACCACCTGGCCGTACTGGTTGAACAGGGCGCCGCCCGAGTTGCCCGAGTTGATGGCCGTATCGGTCTGGATGTAGTTCATCCGGCGGCCGTCGGACATGGTGACGTTCCGGTTCAGGGCGGAGACATAACCGCCGGTGAGGGAGAAGGTCAGCTCACCCAGGGGGTTGCCGATGGCGTACACCGGCTCGCCCACCACCAGCTCATCCGAGCTGCCGATGACCACGGGGGTCAGGCCGGTGGCCGCGATCTTCAGCACGGCGATGTCGTTCTCCTCATCGCCGCCCACCAGGGTGGCGGGGTAGCTGGTGCCGTCGTACAGGGTGACCTTGATGGCGCTGGCGTCCTCAATGACGTGGTAGTTGGTGACAATGTAGCCGTCCTGGCTGATGATAAAGCCGGAGCCGGAGGCGGCGGTCTGGACCACCTGTCCGAAGACGTTGGTGTCAATCTCCGTGGTGATGCCCACGGTGGAGTTGACG
>DVHW01000122.1 GCA_018711785.1 Candidatus Galloscillospira excrementavium | reverse complement strand
AACTTTTCAAAAACCTCGTAGAGTTTACCCGCAAAGGGGTACGCCGCATCCGTAAGGCGGCAGAGCCGCCAACGGCTGCGCAGCTGCGGCGCGCACGCCGCGAAAAAAGTGAAAAACACCTCACGGCCCGCAAACGTGCTTGCTGGCCGGCCCCATGGCCAGCAAGTGCGCTGCCGCGGGCCGCGGCCTGCTCGAACAAGTGCTTGCACTTGTTCGAAAATATGTTATTTGTCCCACTTTTCCACCAGCGCCTTGAGCTGGTCGGCGAATTTGGCCAGGTCCTTGTTGGCCCAGCCCCGGCTGCGGGAGATGAGGTTCGTGAGGGCCCGGCCCGCCTCCTCCAGGCGGCGGTAGGCTGGGGAGCCCAGGGCCTTGCGCGCCCGCTTGGGGGTCAGCTCCACTCCGGGGGCCAGCATCCGGTTCGTTGCCAGGTCATAGACCTCCTCGTAGTTGGGCGCGTGGGCTGAGAGGCCCCGGTCCCGGAGGGTCTGGGCGTAGAGCTGGGTGACCTCCGCGTCCCCGTGGACCACAAAGAACTCCTTGGGCTTGGGGGAGAAGTGCTCCGCCCAGGCCAGCAGGTGGCTGCGGTCGGCGTGGGAGCTCAGGCCCTTGAAGTTGACGATCTTGGCCCGGACGGCGATGGTCTCGCCAAAGAGCTTGACCTCGCTGGCCCCGTCCAGCAGGCGGCGGCCCAGGCTGCCCTCGGCCTGGTAGCCCACAAAGACCACCGCGCACTCGCCCCGCCAAAGGTTGTGCTTCAGGTGGTGGCGGATGCGCCCGGCGTCGCACATGCCGGAGGCCGAGAGGATGACCCGGGGGGTCTTATCGGTGTTCAGGGCCTTGGACTCGTCGGTGCTCTCGGTGAGGCGCAGCCCGGGGAAGGTGAACAGGGCGTCCCCGCCCCGGACCACCTCTAGGGCCTCCTCGTCCAGATAGCCGCGGAGATCTCCGGAGAAGATCTTCGTGGCCTCCCGGGCCAGGGGGGAGTCCACCACTACCTCAAAGCCCGGCACGCTCTTCACCATGCCCTCGTCCTTGATCTCCCGGAGGAAGTAGAGCAGCTCCTGGGTGCGGCCCACGGCAAAGGCGGGGATGATGACGTTGCCTCCCTTGCCCAGGGTCTCGTCGATGATCTGGGCCAGGGCGGCGGTGTAGCTCTCCGGGGGCTCGTGCTCCCGGTCGCCGTAGGTGCTCTCGGTGACCACATAGTCGGCCTGGTCGATGAACTGGGGGTCCCGGATGATGGGCTGGTCCACGTTACCCAGGTCGCCGGAAAGGACGATCTTCCGCTCCACGTCCCCCTCGGTGAGCCAGAGCTCCACACAGGCCGAGCCCAGCAGGTGCCCCGCGTCCACAAAGCGGCAGCGCACGCCGGGGCACACCTCGAACACCTCGCCGTACTCCCGGGTCTCCACCTGGGCCAGGGTGGCCTCCGCGTCGGCCAGGGTGTATAGGGGCTCCACCTCCGGCCGGCCGGCCCGCTCTCCCTTCCGGTTCTCCCACTGGGCGTCGCTCTCCTGGATGTGGGCCGAGTCCCGCAGCATGATGGACAGCAGCCGCCCGGTGAGCCGGGTGGTGATGATGGGCCCTTGGTACCCCAGCTTGACCAGCAGGGGCAGCCGGCCCGAGTGGTCGATGTGGGCGTGGGTCACCAGTACATAGTCGATGTACCCGGGCTGAAAGTCCAGCTGGCGGTTGTCGATCTCATCTCTGCCCTGCTGGAGGCCACAGTCGATGAGGATGCGCTTGCCGTTCACCTCCAGACAGTGGCAGCTTCCGGTCACCGCCCTGGCGGCGCCGAAAAAGGTCAGCTTCATAAAGGGCCCTCCTTTTTTCTACAAGATGGTACCTTCATTGTACTCCCAAAACCGCCTGCTGTAAATACCGCTCCAGGGTCCGGTAGGAGGGGCAGAAGATCCGCCGCCCCAGCACCGCCGAGAGGGCGGCATTCCACTCCTCCAGGGAGTAGCGCCCCACCTCCTGCACCGCCAGCAGGGTCAGAAGCCACACCGGGTCCACTGTTTCTGACCCACCATTTTCCCTAGCCAACCGGCGTATCCGCTCCAGAATGGGATTGCCCATTTTGTTTCTCCCCCCTCTCCGCCGCTCTATTCTATTCCGGCGGCGGCGCGGCGGCAAAACAGCCGCCCGCGCAGAAAACCTGCGCGGGCGGCTGTCTGATGCTACGGTGTCAGAGGCATCAGCCCCAGATCGGGTCGTCCTCCACGATCTGAGCCTTGATCAGGTTGGTCGTACCGCTCTTTCCCAGCGGCACACCGGCGGTGATGACCACGGTGTCTCCGGGTTTGACGGCGCCCTCCTTCCGGGCCACGTCCACAGCCAGGGAGAACATCCGGTCGGTGGAATCCACCTCCCCGGACAGGAAGGGGTGGACGCCCCAGGAAATGGCCATCTGCCGGCGGGTGGACTCGCTCTGGCACAGGGCGATGATGGGGCAGGCGGGGCGGAAGCGGGAGATGACCTTGGCGGTGTAGCCCGACTTCGTGGGCGCCAGGATGGCCGTAGCGTGCAGATCCATGGCGGTCAGGCAGCAGGTGTGGGTGATGGCGTCGCTGATGGTGGAGATCGCGGGCAGCAGGCTGTGCTCGCGGAAGCGGCCCCAGTAGTCGATGGCATTCTCAGCGGCCTTCACCGTATCCACCATGGTCTCCAGCGCCTCCACGGGGTACTTGCCCGAGGCGGTCTCGCCCGAGAGCATGACGCAGCTGGTGCCATCAAACACGGCGTTGGCCACGTCAGACACCTCGGCCCGGGTGGGCCGGGGATTGCGGATCATGGAGTCCAGCATCTGCGTGGCGGTGATGACGGGCAGGCCGGCGCGGGTGGCCGCCTTGATCATCTTCTTTTGGAGGATCGGCACCTCGTGGGCAGGGATCTCCACCCCCAGGTCGCCCCGGGCCACCATGAGGCCGTCGGAGGCCGCGATGATGGCGTCCAGGTTCTCAACGCCCTCCCGGTTCTCGATCTTGGAGATGATGCGGATGTCGTCCCCGCCGTGCTTGTGCAGCTCGGCGCGGATGTCCTCCACGTCGCTGGCCTTGCGGACAAAGGAGGCGGCGATGAAGTCAAAGTCGTTCTCCACGGCAAACTTCAGGTCCTCCCGGTCCTTGTCGGTGAGGGAGGGCAGCAGGATATGCACGTCGGGGATGTTGATGGACTTGTTGCTGGACAGGGCACCGCCATTTTCCACCTCACAGTGGATGGCATGTCCCTCTACCTTTTGGACCCGCAGCTCGATGAGGCCGTCGTCCACCAAGATACGGCAGCCGGGGCCGACTTCGTTGTGGAGGTTCTCATAGGTGACCGACACCTGGTGTTTGTCACCGGGCACGTCATCGGTGGTCAAGATGAACTCCTGGCCCTGGGTCAGGGTGATGGGGCCTTCCGCAAAAGTCCTGATGCGGATCTCGGGGCCCTTGGTGTCCAAAATCGTGGCGACGGGAGCGCCCATGGCGTCCCGCACCTTTTTGAACATATTCAGCCGGGTCAGCTGCTCCTCATGGGTCCCGTGGGAAAAGTTGAAGCGGGCAGCATTCATCCCAGAGCGGATCAGCTGGAAGATCGTGTCCTCATTGTCCACCGCAGGGCCCAGCGTACAGATAATTTTTGTCTTTCTCATGTCGCATACCTCCAGTCGGGTATCTCAAGTCTTTGTCAATTTTTTCACGGGTATATCATATCCACAATTGGAGAAAAAGGCAATACCTTTCCCGGAGAAAATCACACCGGTTTCCACCGTCCCTCTTTGGAGGTTTTGACGGCTTCTCTGACAGAGGAGCCGTCACAGCGAGGAGGCGGGAGAATAACGCTCTCCCGCC
>DVHW01000121.1 GCA_018711785.1 Candidatus Galloscillospira excrementavium | reverse complement strand
AGGAAAATCACCACATAGGCGATGACCGCCAGCGTATAGGCCACCATCCCAGGACTGCTGAAGAAGAGTCCCCATTTGCGCCCCTCGCTGACCGGCCCCTCGTCCGGCTCCAGCCAGAGACTCCGGCGGCAGCGCAGGAAGAAGATGATCCCCATGAGGATGGAGAAAACCACCAACATGCTCATTGCGGTCAACGCCATGTCCCTGGCTCCGCCCTCCGGGAAAAGCCACTCCAGCAGGGGATACAGGCACCCCCCAATGAAGTTGACCACCGCGTGGAGAAGGATGGTCTCCCGGATCCGGCCGGTGCGCAGCGCCACATATCCAAACACCACACCCACGGTAAACGCGTAGAGCATCTGGGACAGGTTGGCGTGCATCATGGCAAAGACCAGGGCCGAGGTGAGCAGGGCGAACCGCTCCCCATACAGCCGCAGGCGGCGCAGCACCACCCCCCGGAACAGCCCCTCCTCCGCTACGGGGGCCAAAATGCAGGTCACCAGGAGATTATAAGAGAGAGGATAGTCGGACATGCTCTCCAGCGGGTTGACAACCGGGCTCCCCCGCAGGTTTCCGATCACATTGGTGAGGATGACCGTGACATAGTTTGTGAGGTAAAGGACTGCCAGGGCGATAAACAGCATCCGCAGCAGCATCCCGGAGGGCATGGGCCCCTCCTCCACCTCGGCCTCGGGCAGCCTGCGCAGCAAAAACCAGGCCAGAGGATACCCCACCAAGTAGAGCGACCCGGTGGAGAGGGCCATACTGAACCACAGGTCGCCCAGCAGCGCCGGGCCCATGACCCCCATGACCAGCAGCAGGAGGAGCTGGATCGCCACCGGCACCAGCAGCAGGGCGGTCAGTCCCCATCCAAGGCGGGAAAAATTCTTTCGGCTGGGCCGGATCTCCGGCGTTCTCTCATAGAAACCGTCCATACCTTCCCCCTCGCCGTGCCGAGTCCGCAGTTCGACACGATCCATCATTTCTTACCTGTATTATAATGCCTAAATCCTTCTGCCGCAAGGGAAAATCCCACTTCTCCGCCCGTTTCGGTCCTCTGCCGCGCCGAAAAATTCTACACCGTCAAGCCGGAACAAGATATTGACTTTTCTCTTCCCAGTGATACAATATCTAGTACGTGCAGGGAACGACTTTTTGGAGAGGACGATGAACATGCCCATTACAGAAAACGCGAAGGCCGTCCTGGAGCGCCGCTATCTCATCCGGGACGAGCATGGCAATCCCACCGAGACCGTGGACGAGCTCTTTCACCGGGTAGCGGATGCCATCGCCGCCGCCGACGCGGCCTATGGCGCTCAGGCCGACGTGGAGGCCACCGCAGAGACCTTTTACCGGATGATGACCGACCTGGACTTTCTGCCCAACTCCCCCACCCTGATGAACGCCGGGCGGCCCCTGGGCCAGCTCTCCGCCTGCTTTGTGCTGCCGGTGGGGGACTCCATGGAGGAGATCTTCGACGCGCTGAAGAACGCCGCCCTCATCCACAAGTCGGGCGGGGGCACCGGCTTCTCCTTCTCCCGCCTGCGGCCCCAGGGCTCCACCGTCAACTCCACCGGCGGCGTGGCCAGCGGTCCCATCTCCTTTATGAAGGTCTTTAACGCCGCCACTGAGGCGGTGAAGCAGGGCGGCACCCGCCGGGGGGCCAATATGGGCATACTCCGGGTGGACCACCCGGACATTCTGGACTTCATCACCTGTAAGAACGACCTGCACGAGATCACCAACTTCAACATCTCCGTGGGCATCACCGAGAAGTTCATGCAGGCGGTGGAGCAGGGGGAGAACTACGACCTGGTGGACCCCGCCACCGGCAAGGTCACCGGCCGGCTCAACGCCCGGGAGGTCTTTGACCGCATCGTGGGCTCCGCCTGGCAGACCGGTGAGCCGGGCATCATCTTCCTGGACCGGCTCAACCGGGACAACCCCTGCCCCGGCCAGGGGGAGATCGAGTCCACGAACCCCTGCGGCGAGCAGCCCCTCCTCCCCTACGAGGCCTGCAACCTGGGCTCCATCAACCTGGTCAACCACCTGCGCCGGGAGAACGGCCGGTACGTGCTGGACAAGGCCAAGCTGGAGCAGACCATCCGGGACGCGGTCCACTTCCTGGACAATGTTATCGACGTGAACAAGTATCCCCTGCCCGAGATCGACGCCATGACCCGCTCCACCCGGAAGATCGGCCTGGGCGTCATGGGCTTTGCGGATATGCTGCTGCTCATGGGCATCCCCTACAACTCCGACGAGGGCGTGGCCATGGCCCGGGAGGTCATGGGCCTGGTGGAGTCGGTGGGCCACCTGGCCAGCCAGGAGCTGGCCGCCGTCCGGGGCCCCTTCCCCCTCTTCTCTGAGAGCATCTACAAAGACGGCGCCCCCCTGCGCAACGCCACTGTCACCACCATCGCCCCCACCGGCACCCTCAGCATCATCGCCGGGGTGTCCAGCGGCGTGGAGCCGGTGTTCGCCTATGCCTACATCCGCAATATCATGGACGGCACCCACCTCATCGAGACCAACCAGATCCTGAAGGACGCCCTGGCGGAGCGGGGCCTCTATTCCGACGCGCTTATGCAGCAGGTGGTGGAGCACGGCACCCTGGCCCATGTGGAGGGCATCCCGGAGGACCTGAAGCGAGTGTTCGTCTGCGCCCACGACGTGTCCCCCATCTGGCACGTGAAGATGCAGGCCGCCTTCCAGGAGTTCACCGACAACGCGGTGAGCAAGACAGTGAACTTCCCCAACGCCGCCACCCGGGAGGACGTGGCCGAGGTCTACCGCCTGGCCTACCGGCTGGGGTGCAAGGGCACCACCATCTACCGGGACGGCAGCCGCAACGAGCAGGTGCTCAACATCGGCAAGGTCAACGACGGCAAGGAGGCCCAGGCGGAGGCTCCGGCGGAGAAGAAGCCGAACGACCTGCTGGTGGACGCCATCCTGAACGCCGAGTGCGACGGCACCGCCTGCCTGATGAAGACCGGCATCTACGGCACCATTCTCCCCCGGCCCCGGCCTACCGTCACCACCGGGTTCACGGAGAAGGTGAAGATCGGCTGCGGCAACCTGTACATCACCGTCAACTACGACGAGAACGGCATCTGCGAGGTGTTCACCAACACCGGCCGGGCCGGCGGCTGCCCCAGCCAGAGCGAGGCCACGGCCCGCCTGGTGTCGGTGGCCATCCGCTCCGGCGTGGACCCCAAGGAGATCATCACCCAGCTCAAGGGCATCCGCTGCCCCTCCTGCCTGCGCCAGCCCGGGGTGCCCGTCACCTCCTGCCCCGACGCCATCGCCAAGGCCATCGAGAAGGTCATCAAGGCCTCCCACGACGGCGGCCGCCCCGCCCCCATGGCCGCCTCTCCCGCCGCGCCGGTCATCCCGGTGCCCCACCCCGCCGGAATACCCAACCCGGACATGAGCCCCGCCCAGGCCAAGCTGGCCAAGTTCTGCCCCGAGTGCGGCTCCAAGCTGGAGCACGAGGGCGGCTGCGTCACCTGCCGCAGCTGCGGATACTCCAAGTGCGGGTGATTTTCCCCCGCCATCTCACCGGCCCGCCTTTCGGCGGGCCGGTTTTTCGTCGTTTTAAACACTCTTTCCCTGATGTTTTACTTCTAAATTATTGATTTTTTCTCTATTCCATGGTATCTTTTTTGTATGAGAGGTCTTCGTCAGAAAGGAGCAGGTGAGTCCCATGCACAATGTACATATTTAACTAGTGTTTCCTGTTTTCACATTCCTATGTCTATTGTCTCAACATAAGGGATAACCGTGTTCAGGAAGTCAGTTAGTGTGATTCCTGCAATAGCTATCCTGTCGATTCTGCCTTCTACCGCTTTGGCAGAAATGCCCCCTCTAGTGGAATCAGTTTTTAACATTGGGAGGTTCCTCAAGATGAAAAAACGTCTCCTGGCCGGCCTGTTTCTGGCGGCACTCCTGTTGCTGCCCTGCGCCTCCTGCGGCTACGACGAGGAGGCGGCCTCCTACCAGCTGCCTGCGGACACGCTGGAGCTGACTCTCATGTGGGAGGGCTGGGATATGCCCGACGGGATGTGCTGGCGCCTGGAGGAGGCGGATACACAGCGCTTTGCCGAGCTGGTCAACCTCTTCATCCCCCATCTGGACGTGTCCCCCTTCCCCTATGAGAATGGCGACACCCTGTACAGCGTTCTTTTCAATTCATATAAGGATCCGGTGACCGGAGCGCGGCATGGCTATACATTTGACATCAACGAAAACTACGTTAGGATCGCCACCCACTGCTACCACACCGACGAGCTCCTGCTGGAGATCGTGGAGCTGTACTTCTCTTACAGCGAGGTGGAGGAGTGGTAGTGCGCCGCACCCTGCCCTGTTTCTTCTAGATCATTTCTTTTCCCTCCTTTACCTGGTATCTTTTATCATGGCGCAAAAGGCCTTCGTCCGTTCTACCAGAGGAGGTGCCCCCAAAGATGAAGAACCGCTTCTGTTTTCTGGTTGTCCTGGCGCTTTCGCTGCTCTCTGGCTGCTCTCCA
>DVHW01000120.1 GCA_018711785.1 Candidatus Galloscillospira excrementavium | reverse complement strand
AAAGGAGTAGCCCAGCATCTGGAGCTGCCGGGTGAAGTTCTGGATGTTGTCGTGGGTCACCTTGGCCGGGTGAATGTGGTTTTTAATGGCGTAGTTCTCGGTGGGCAGGCCGAAGGCGTCGTACCCCATGGGGAAGAGCACATTGTACCCGTCCATCCGGCGCTTGCGGGCCACCACGTCCATGGCGGTGTAGGGCCGGGCGTGGCCCACGTGGAGCCCCTGGCCGGAGGGGTAGGGGAACTCCACCAGGGCGTAGAACTTGGGCTTGTCGCTGTGGTTCTCGCAGTGGAAGGTCTTTTCCTCCTGCCACTTCTTCTGCCATTTGGGCTCAATGGCGGCAAAATCGTACTTCAAATTCCATCACGCTTTCCGTATTTCTGCGCCGGGCGGACCGGCGTGTGCACATTCCGGGCTATTATACCGAATTTTTCCCCTGATTGCAAGGGCTGCACTCCATTTTCCTGTCCCCTGTCCGTCAAGGGTCCGGCGAATAGAACGCGCCCGCCCGGCCTCTGCCCGGGCGGGCGCTTACGTCGTGTCACTCCGCCGCTTCCCAGTCCCAGAAGGCCCGGACCTCCTCCAGCCGCGCCAGGCCCTGGTCGTAGCCGTCCTTCCAGAGCCGCTGGATCTTCTCCAGGTCGTGCTCCGTGCGGGAGAAGCCCTGGGTGGTCTCGGGGGCGAACACCAGGACCTTCCCCTCCCGCTCCAGCCGGAAGAGCTTCTCCCGGCAGGCGTTGTAGGTCTCGGCCCGGCGGCGCATGGTCTCGCAGAAGTTGGGGTACTTGTGGTACCAGCGGTCGATGAGGCCCTGGAGTCCCTCCGGCTCCCGGCGGTAGTCCCGCTCCCGGGTGAGGACCACCACCACCCGGTCGCAGCCCTTCTGGAAGGCCCGCTCGTAGGGGATGCCGTCGGCGGCGCCGCCGTCCATGCAGGGCTTGCCGTCCAGGTGGTAGATGGGGAACAGGAAGGGCAGGGCGCAGGTGGCCTGGAGGAGCTCAAAGTGGTCGTCCCGGGCGGGCACGGGGAAATACTCCGCCTTGCCGGTGTCCAGGTTGGTGACCACCGCCTCCGCCTCGCCGGGGTAGGCGGCGAAGGTGTCGTAGTCAAAGGGGATGAGCTTGTTGGGGATGTCCTCGTAGACGAACTCCAGCCCGAAATAGCTGCGGCGGTTGCCCGGCTTGAGCAGGTTCCCCGGCCCCATGTAGCGCCTGTCGTGGGAGTAGTGGAGCAAAATGTCCAGGTTGCGCCCCTTCTGCCGGGAGAGGTAGCTCACCCCGTAGGCGATGCCCGCCGACACCCCCACCACATAGTCGGGCAGGCGAGGCAGCTCCAGCAGGGCGTCGCACACGCCGCTGGAGAAGATGGTGCGGAAGGCCCCGCCCTCCAGCACAAGTCCGGTTTTCATAGAGGTTTCCTCTTTTCTATATGGATAGTTCCAGTTTTATGGTATCTGCAAGCTACGCCCGGGCCAGGCGGGCGGCCTCCTCGCCGGCCAGCTCCACCGCCCGGTCCAGGAAGGAGGTGGTGCTCCCCCCCTCGATGGGCAGGCGGATGCGGCACCGCTCGGTGGGGATGAGGATCTTCAGCGCGTCGCTCTCCCCGATGGCCCGGGCCATGGCGGGGGTGATCTCCCCCAAAAGGCCGCCCGAGGCCAGGATGGTCACCACGCCCAGGATGATATGGGCCTTCCCCGCGTTGACCACCACCGCGTTCTCCCCGGTGGCCCCGTCGTCCGCCCCGGCCCGGAGCATCCGGCCCGTGGCCTCGGCATTGGTCCCCAGGGCCCGGACGTGGAGGTCAGGCCAGGCCCGCTTGAGCTTCTCCACCAGGCTCTTGCCGATGCCGCCCCCCTGGCCGTCCACCACGGCCACCAGAATGTCCTCCCGCTTCATAAGCCAGCCTCCTGTCCTCTTGTCGCTGCTGCACCCTATCTTACAGGAAACCGTCAAAAAATGCAATCGGGAAAGCGGCCTTCCCGCAGGGCAGACGCCCTGAATTTTCTATGTTTTTCCTGCCGGAAAAAGTTTGACAGAGGGGGAACAATGTGTTACAATTTGGTTACAGTTTTTATTCGTGTTCAGAAAGGAGCCCGTTTATGGCAGCTGCAAATCTCCCCCTGACCTACAAGGGCCATCCCCTCCGCCGGAAGGACAACCTCATCTACTACGGCAGCATGGCCGAGAAATACATTATTCTCCTCCAGGTGATGGACACCAAGAAAGAGAAGGATATGGACGTGGCCACCAAGGTGTCGGTCCAGCTCCAGCTCACCGACCCCGACCTGAAGAGCCGGGACCGGGTGGTCAAAAAGGCCGAAAAGGACAGCCTGTACGCCGCCATGGACGTGGCCGCCGTCTGGCTCCAGCGGGCGCTGGCCTCCAAATAGGGAGCCCCGGCCGACCCCAACGCATCCGCCGGGGAAATCCCCACAACTCAAATATCTGAAACTGGAGGTCGCTACCAATGATACGTTCCGCTCAGCTCGTCCGGGCCGCCGTGCTCGGCCTGGCCCTCTCCTCCCTGATGGTCCTCGGCGCCGCCGCAGCCAATGTGGGCGTGGGCACCGTCAACACCTCCGCCCTCCGCCTCCGGGAGGGCGCGGGCACCGACACCACCATCCTGGCCACCGCCTCCAAAGGGGAGACCGTCGTGGTCCTGGAGGACGCCGGCAACGGCTGGTATAAGGTGGACTACCAGACCATCGAGGGCTACATGTCCGGCGAGTATCTGGACGTGTCCACCACCGCCGACGTGACCATCGGCTACGGCAAGGTCACCACCGGCGGCAGCGTGCTCAACGTCCGCAGCGGCCCCGGCACCAGCTACAGCCGCACCGCCACCCTCTCGGACGGGACCATCGTCAGCATCGTGGGCGTGGACAGCGGCTGGTATAAGATCGAGTGGAACGGCAAGACCGGCTATGTGAGCAGCGACTACATGATCACCACCAAGGAGTCCCCCAGCTCCCGGGGCGACAGCACCGCCACCGCCTCCTCCAGCGATCTGGGCGCGCAGATCGTGGCCTATGCCAAGGAGTTTCTGGGCTGTCCCTACTCCTGGGGCGCCACCGGGCCCAACGCCTTTGACTGCTCCGGCTTTACCTACTATGTGTACAAGCACTTCGGGTACACCCTGAACCGGGGCGCCACCGGCCAGCTCTCCAATGGCAGCAGCGTGGCCTCCATGTATGACCTGGTGCCCGGCGACCTGGTGTTCTTCTACGACGGCAAGGTCTCCACCCCGGTGTCCCACGTGGGCATCTACATCGGCGACGGCCAGTTCATTCACGCCTCCACCGGCGACGGGCGGGACGTGCAGATCGACGATCTCTTCACCGGCCACTACGCCAAGAAGTACGTCTACGGGCGGCACATCATCTGAGAATACATAGCCGGAGGGCGCGGGAAGTTTTCTTCCCGCGCCCTCTTTTTTTTGCGGTTTTTCCGTGATAATATAAGTTATTCCCTACCGATTTTCTGAAAGGTCGTGGTACACGACATGAAAGGACTCTCCGCCTATCTGCGCGGCTACTGGAGGGAGACCGTGCTGGCCCCCCTGTTCAAGCTGCTGGAGGCCACGCTGGAGCTCTTTGTCCCCCTGGTGATGGCCGCCATCGTGGACACCGGCATCGCCAGCGGCGACCGGAACTATATCCTGGGCATGGGAGGCGTGCTGGTGCTGCTGGGCGCGGTGGGCCTGGGCTTCTCCATCACCGCCCAGTACTTCGCCGCCAAGGCGGCGGTGGGCTTCTCCACTGCCCTGCGCCACGCCCTGTTCGGCCACATCCAGTCCCTCTCCTTCTCCGAGCTGGACACCGTGGGCACCAGCACCCTCATCACCCGTATGACCAGCGACATGAACCAGGTCCAGTCGGGGCTGAACCTGTTCCTCCGGCTCTTCCTCCGCTCCCCCTTCATCGTGGTGGGGGCGGTGGTCATGGCCTTCACCATCGACGTGCCCGCCGCCCTGGTCTTTGTGGTGGCGGTGCCCCTGCTGTCCCTGGTCATCTTCGCGGTGATGAGGGCGACCATCCCCCTCTACCAAAAGGTCCAGGGCCGGCTGGACCGGGTGCTGGGCCTCACCCGGGAGAACCTGACCGGCGTGCGGGTCCTCCGGGCCTTCGGCAAGGAGGAGGAAGAGGTGG
>DVHW01000119.1 GCA_018711785.1 Candidatus Galloscillospira excrementavium | reverse complement strand
CCAGGTAGTTGCGCATATACCGGCCCAGCTTGGGCTTGTCCTTGAGCACCTTGCGCAGGTCGTGGGCGTCGATCATGATCTTGGTGATGCGCACCTGCTGGTCCACCCGGCCCATCATCACCTTCTCGTTGACGCTCTGGTCGGCGCGGCCGATGAAGTAGCGGTACAGGTCCAGATCCATGTAGTACATGGTCTTGACGTAGGGCAGGGGCTGGTAGACAAAGATGTTGTCCACGTAGAAGGTGTGCTTGGGCAGCTCCAGGCCGCAGGCGCGGAGCATCTCGGTGCGGTAGATGACCGAGTGCATCAGCAGGTACTGGGAGGGGCCGAAGCGGCCGATGTCGTCCCAGGTGAAGATCTTGTCCCTGGGGAACACGTTGGTGTAGCGCATGACCTTGCGGGTGTTGTCCTCCACGTGCTCATAGACGTAGTTGGCGATGACCAGGTCCACCGGCCGGGGCAGGGCGGCGAACTCCCGCAGCTTGGCCAGGACCTTCTGGAGGGCCTCCTCGTCCAGCCAGTCGTCGGAGTCCACCACCTTGTAGTAGAGGCCCGTGGCGTGGCGCAGGCCCTGGTTGACCCCCTCGCCGTGGCCGCCGTTTCCTGGTGGATGGCCCGTACGATGTCCGGGTACTCGGCCGCGTAGCGGTCGCAGATGGCGGGGGTGTCGTCCTTGGTGGAGCCGTCGTCCACCAGGATGATCTCGATGTCCTCCCCGCCGGAGAGCAGGGTCTTGATGCAGTGGTCCATATAGGCCGCCGAGTTGTAGCAGGGTACCGCGAAGGTGATGATCTTGTCCATCTTGAGTCCTCTCCACTTTCTCAGAAATCGGGGCGCCGGGCCCCGGTTTGGGGTTCAGCCCAGAAGCTGGTCGCTCAGTTCCAGCGCCCGGGCCACGATGGCATCCATGTTGTAGTACTTGTACTCCGCCAGGCGGCCCAGCAGGTGGAGGTTGGGGCACTTGTCCGCCTCCGCCTTGTACCGGGCGTAGAGGGCGTTGTTGTCCTCGTTGATGATGGCGTAGTAGGGGATCTCC
This sequence comes from Candidatus Galloscillospira excrementavium, assembly GCA_018711785.1. Classification (GTDB taxonomy): domain Bacteria; phylum Bacillota; class Clostridia; order Oscillospirales; family Oscillospiraceae; genus Galloscillospira_A; species Galloscillospira_A excrementavium. Next base: position 8,929 of record DVHW01000119.1, on the reverse strand, counting down.
CCCTCCGCGCCGGTATATGCCCGGGAGTACTCCTTCACAATGGTGGTGAGCCCCGGCTTCACCTGTCCGGTCAGGTGCTTGAACTCGGTGATGCGGGTATAGGGCTCGTCCACGGTGTAGTTCACCGTGCCGTAGCCCTGGAAGTCGTCCCGGGGCAGGGTCTCGAAGGCGAAGTCCAGGGTCCGGTAGGGCAGGGGGCCGAAGCGGAAGGCGAAGAGCTCGTCGGCCTGGCCGGTGTAGACCACCGTGCCGGAGAAGGGGACGCCGTCAAAGGTGACGGTCTCCCCCTCCACTTTCAGCAGGGACAGGGCGTCCACCCCCAGCCGCACCTCGATGTTCGGGTGGTCCAGCAGGCGCTGGAAGAGAGCGGTGTACCCCTCCAGGGGCATGCCCTGATAGGCGTCCTGGAAATACCGGTCGTCCCGGGAGAGGAACACCGGCACCCGGGCGGTGGTATTGGGGTCGATGTCCTCCGGACGCTGGCCCCACTGCTTCATGGTGTAGTGGACAAAGACGTGCTCATAGACATAATCGGCCAGGGCGGAAATCTCCGGGTCCGAGTTCTGCCGCAGCTCCAGAATGGTGACCTTCCGCTCCGGGCCGTAGGCGGCCAGGAGCTTCTCCCCCAGCCGCTTCCCCTCCTCCGGGCCGTAGGCGGTCTCCAGAGAGGTCAGGTTGAAGGGCACGGGAAAGGTCATCCGCCCGCCGGCGCGCTCGTCGGGGAGGTTCGCGATGACCCGGTGCTGGTAGTCCCGCCAGGCGGTGAAGCGGGAGAGGTAGTCGTACACCCGCCTGTCATTGGTGTGGAAAATGTGGGGGCCGTACTGGTGGATGAGCACCCCGGCGTCGTCGGTCCGGTCGAAGGCGTTGCCGCCGATGTGGTCCCGCCGCTCCAGCACCAGGACCCGCTTCCCGCCCCGCTCGGCCAGCTCCCGGGCGCAGACCGCCCCGGCAAAGCCGGCGCCGACGAGGACGGCGTCATACTGTTTCATCTCAGTTCCCTTCCTTCCCTGGTTTCTCCCGGTCTGTGGGGATATCATACCAGACCTTCCCCCGGAAAAACAGGAAGATTTTCTTAAAGTTTTCTAAAATCCGCGGCTGTGCCGCACCCCCCTCCATTATAGCCGCCGGAGGAAGAAATTACAATGGTGGCGGTGGGAAGTTTTCATCCTCCTCCACTTCCGAAAATTCCTATCCTTTTTCCGTCTCTATGGATACTATAAAGTTGGGGTTTTATCACCATTTTGAAGCAAGGAGGCATGGATATGAAAAAGCGACGGTTCGCCCCGGTTCTCGCCCTCATCCTGGCGCTCTCCCTGCCGGCTCTCCCCGCCCTGGCGGCGGAGGAGGCCGGGGACGGCTTCTCCGTGGACAAGGGCATCGTGACCTACTACGACGGCCCCGGCGGGGACATCACCTTCCCCGAGGGGGTCAGAGACCCCGGCATCCTATTCTTCGGCCGGACCGACATCACCGGCATCACCTTTCCCTCCACCCTTCAGAGCATCAGCGACTTTTCGTTCCAGGACTGCACCGGCCTGACCCACGTCACCATCCCCGAAGGGGTCACTTACATCGGCCGGAAGGCCTTTTCCGGCTGCACCAGCCTGACCAGCGTCACCCTCCCCGCCTCCCTCACCCAGCTGGGCGAGGAGGCCTTCGCCGGCTGCACCGCCCTCACGGAGGTCACCCTCTTGGGTCAGACCAGCATCGGCTCCGGGGCTTTCGCCGGCTGTACCGCCCTGGAGAAGGTCACTTTGGCCGCCGACCCTTCCTCCATTAGCGGCACCGCCTTCCGAGATACGCCATGGCAGGCCGGCCTTGGGGAGTTCGCCGTGGTGGGCGGCACTCTCCTCCGCTACCAGGGGGACGCGGAGCAGGTCACTGTCCCGGACGGCATCACAACCGTGGGTGAGGAGGCCTTCTCCGGCCTGACCGGGCTCACCTCCGTCACCCTGCCGGAGAGCGTCACCCGCATCGGCAGCGGCGCCTTTGCCGGCTGCACCGCCCTCTCCCGCATCGACCTGCCCCAGGCCCTCGCCGAGATAGGCCCCTCCGCCTTCGACCAGACCCCCTGGAAATCGGCTCAGGGGGACTTTCTCCTCCAGGGCGGCCGCCTGCTGGCCTATCTGGGGCAGGAGCAGGAGGTGGCGGTGCCGGAGGGCGTGAGCGCCATCGGCCCCTACGCGTTCTCCCATTTCAGCCCCATCACCGCCGTGTCCCTTCCCGAGACCTTGAGGGAGATCGGTCCCCACGCCTTTGACTCCTGCGGCTTTTTGACGGAGATCGACCTGCCCGACGGGCTGACCTCCATCGGAGCACAGGCGTTTTTCGGTTGCAGCTCCCTCACCTCCGTGACCCTGCCGGACAGCGTCACCGAGCTTGGCGCGGGCGCCTTCCTCTCCTGCCTGGGGCTGACCCAGGTCACCCTCTCCCAGGGACTCACCGAGATCCCGGAGCAGGCGTTTACCAGCGCCTACAGCCTCACCGAGGTCACCATTCCGGAGGGCGTCTCTTCCATCGGACGCATGGCCTTCTTCAACTGCAGTGCCCTCGCCGACGTGACCGCGCTGGGCACCCCCGAGGTGGCTGCGGACGCCTTTATGCTCACCCCCTGGGCCGGCAATCTGTATGATTACGGGCTCCTGAACGGCTACCTCTACTCCTATCAGCTCCTGCATGGCGGCGGCACTGAGGCCGTCCTCCCCCACTTGGTGACCACCATCGGTACCGGTGCGTTCAACTACTGCACCAACCTCACCCGGGTCTCCGTACCGGACAGCGTCACCGCCATTCGCTCCAACGCCTTTGTGGACTGCTATGCCCTCACCGATGTATATCTCCCGGCCAGTGTCGCCGACATCGGCCCGGACGCCTTCCTCCGCTGCCCGGAGGTGACCCTCCATGTGGCTCCCGGCAGCGCGGCCGAGGCCTATGCCCGGGAGAACAGCATCCCCTACCTGGCCGACCAGCCTCAGTCCACCGTCTACGACCCGGTGGCCTATCCCATGGAGCAGCGCTTCTCCACCAAGACGCGCTACGAAACGCTCCAGGTCTACGCCCTCCGGGACCAAAACGGCGACCTCATCCCCTATTTCCGCCTGCGGGACGTGGCCAGCCTCCTGAACGGCACCACCGCCCAGTTCGAGGTGGAATTTGATGGCTCCATTCGTCTCACCACCGGCGCGCCCTACACCCCCGGCGGCAGCGAGCTGGCCGCGCCCTTCGACGGCGAGATGCCCTACCGCACCCGCTCCGCCCCTCTCCTGGTCAACGGCGAGGCTGTGGAGCTGGACGCCATCGTCCTCACAGATCAGAATGGCGGGGACTACACCTACTACCCCATCCTGGACCTGGCCCAGGCTCTCGGATTCCCCGCCGGGCTGTCCCTGGACGAGGTCATCCTCACCACACAGCTGCTCCCGGATACCGGGACGCTCTCCTGACACCAGTCCGCCCCGGACGCATCTCGTCCGGGGCGGCTTTTTCGTCAGTGCTGGGCGTAGCGGGAGAGAAACTGCCGGGTACGCTCCTCCCTTGGGTGCTCGATGAGCTCCCGGGCCGGCCCCTGCTCCACGATGACCCCGCCGTCCATGAAGATGGCCCGCTCGGCCACGTCCCGGGCAAAGGCCATCTCGTGGGTGACGATGATCATGGTGGTCCGCTGGTCGGCCAGGGCGCGGATGACCTTGAGCACCTCGCCGGTGAGCTCCGGGTCCAGGGCGGAGGTGGGCTCGTCAAAGCAGAGGATGTCCGGGTGCAGGGCCAGGGCCCGGGCGATGGCCACCCGCTGCTGCTGCCCGCCGGAGAGCTGGTGGGGGTAGTGGCCGGCCCGGTCGCTGAGACCCATCCGCGCCAGGAGGGCGCGGCCCTCGTCCTCGATCTGGGCGAAGATCTCCTTTTTCCGGGCCTTGTAGTCCTCCCGCTCCCGGGCCAGCAGCTTCCCCGCCAGGGTCACGTTGTCCAGGGCGGTGTACTGGGGAAAGAGGTGGAAGGACTGGAACACCATGCCGAAGTGGAGCCGCTTGCGGCGCACCTCCCGCTCCCGCTGGGTGGCCGGGTCGGCGGCGTCGAAGAGTGTCTCCCCCCGGACGGTGATCTTCCCACCGTCCGGCTTTTCCAGAAAGTTGAGGCACCGCAGCAGAGTGGTCTTTCCCGAGCCCGAGGAGCCGATGATGGCCAGGGCCTCCCCCTCATCCAGGTCAAAGCTGATATTCTCCAGCACCGGGGTCTTGCCGAAGGTCTTCCGAATGTCCTCTACCTGTAAGATCGCCATACTCGCGCCTCCTCTCACACCCGGAAATAGCTGAGCTTTTTCTCCAGCAGATTGAACAGGATGGTCAGCAGCCCCACGAACGCCAGGTAAAACACGGCGGTGTAGAAGAAGGGCCAGATCAGCCCGCCGTTGGTGCGGAAGGTCTCCCCCGCCCGGATGAGCTCCACCACGCCGATGGTGTTGGCCAGGGAGGTGTCCTTCACCAGGGTGATGATCTCGTTGGACATGGGGGGCACCACCCGCTTGACCATCTGGAGCAGGGTGACCTTGAAGAAGATCTGCCCCCGGGTCATGCCCAGCACTTCTCCCGCCTCCCGCTGGCCCTGGGGCACGCCCTGGATGCCGCCCCGGTAGATCACCGAGAAGTAGCAGGCGTAGTTGATGACAAAGGCCACCAGGGTGGCGGTGATCCGCCCCTGGGCACCGGAGCCCCAGGGATTGGTCCCTGTGACCATGCCGGGCACATAGAACATCACATACAGCTGGAGCATCAGCGGCGTGCCCCGGATGACCCACACCACCAGGTCCACCAGGGCGCTGATGGGCCGCAGGGAGGCCAGGGCCTTTATCCAGGCCGGGCTGTCCGCCCGCCCCAGGCCCCGGAAGGGGGCCCACTTGCTCATGGATCCGGCGGCTACCACCAGTCCCAAAGGCAGGGCGAACACCAGGGTCAGCGCGAAGATCTGCACCGTCGTGCCAAAGCCCTCCAACAGCGTGCGTGTCACGGTCCAAAACATGTCCATCCCTCACTCTACACGTTTCTCTCTTCCGGCGGGGCCGGGGAAAGGCAGAGGGCGCGGAAAACGCCCTCTGCCCCCGGATTTGCTCTTCCCCCCCTTACTCCTGGGGGATGATGTTGTCGGCGATGCCGTACTGCTCGGCCAGGGCCGTGATGGTGCCGTCGTCATAGAGGGCCTTGAGCTGCTCGTTGATGAACTCGGCCAGGTCGGAGCCCTTGCGGCAGCCCACGCCGTACTCCTCCTCCGCCAGGCGGACGGTGAAGGTCAGGTCGGGGTAGCTGGTGCCCTCGCCGATCATAGCGCCGGCCATGAGCAGGTCCACGATGCAGGCATCGGAGGTGCCGGAGCTGACCTCCATCAGCGCGGTGGCCTGGTCGGACACCGACACGTGGGTCAGACCGGCCTCCTGGGCCGCCGCCTCGCCGGCGGAGCCGGCCTCCACGGCGAAGTTCAGCCCCGCCAGGCTCTCTACAGTCTGGTACTCTTCGGCCACGTCGGCCTTGAGCACCACCACCTGGGCGTTGGTGGCGTAGGCATTGGTCGCGGAGGCGCCATTCGTGATCTCATCCGTGATGGTCATGCCGTTCCACAGGCAGTCCACCGTCTTGCTGTCCAGCTCCATCAGCTTGCTGCCCCACTCGATGAGGCTGAACTCCACCTCCACCCCCAGGGCATCGGCCACCTTGCGGGCCAGGTCGGCGTCAAAGCCGATCCACTCGCCGTTCTCGTCCTGGTAGTCCATGGGGGCGAACTCGGTGATGCCCACCACCAGGGTGCCCTTGTTCTGGATGTAGGCCACGTCGCTCTCGGCCGCCGGACTCTCGGTAGTCTGGGCGTCCGGGGCCTGGGTGCCCGGGGCGGGAGTGGGCGTGGCGGTGTCCCCGCCGGCGCTGTCCCCGCAGGCGGCCAGGGAGAGGGTGAGCAGCAGCGCCAGGGCCAGAGCGCCTAGTTTCTTTGTGTTCATATCCGTATCCTCCTGAATCCAATTTAGATCGCCGTGATACTTTAGTATATTACCGTAATAGTGCGATGGTGTAAAGTCTTTTTTTGCATTTTTTCTCTTCTTTCTGTTTTCCGCCGGTTTTCTCCACTCCGGCGGTCTATTTTGCACAAAGGGGCCCGGCGGCAGTACCACCGGGCCCCTTTATGCTATTTTGACGGGCGCTCTTTCGCTTTTGCCCGCTCCAGGGCCGCCTCCACCGGCCGGGACTTCTCCCGCCGGTTGTTCTTCGCCAGGATGGCGGCGATCTGCCCCGCCGCCTGCTCCACCTCCTGCTTGAAGGTGCTGGCCGAGATGCGCAGGGCCCCGTGGCCCAGGATGATGAGCTGCTCCGCCCCGTCGGAGGTGGCCACCCGCACCCGGTACTGCTTGGCCAGCTGGTAGGTCACCTTCTCAATGTAGGCGTCGGCGGTCTCGGCCTCCTTGGTGTAGACCACGTAGATGTTGTGGTAGCGGCTCACCTCCCCCACTCCCCGGGGGACCCGGTAGGCGTCAAACACCAGGATGACCTCACACTTGCGGAAGCCCTGGTAGTTGCTCAAAATATCCATGAGCTGCTGCCGGGCGGCGTCCAGGCCGTCCTGGGCCACCGCCTTCAGCTCGTCCCAGGCAAAGATGATGTTGTACCCGTCCACCAGCAGGTACTCGGGCCGGTCGGGCCGGGTCCGGAGGTCGTACTTTCTGTCGTCCAGGCTGGTGCGGGCGGGCTTGGGCTGGGGGCGGAAGGCGGATCGCTCCACCTTACCGTAGGTCCGCTCGAAGATGGCCCGGAGCTCCTCGTCCTCCTCCAGGCTGCCGGGCCGGGCGGGGGCGCTCCTCCCTGTCTCGGGGGCGTCCTCCTCCGCCGCCCGGGGGCGGGCGAGGGGGCTTTCCACGTGCATGTGCTCCTTCACCTGGTCCCACTTGACCACCACCCCCGCCCCGTGGGAGCAGAACACCGAGTCCGGGGTGTTCTCCACGTCCCGCTCCGGGTCGTACCCGATGGCGGCCACCACCGCGTCCTGGTCGGCGCAGGGCTCGTATCCCCGCAGGGCGCAGGTGAGCCGCCCCCGGCCCCGGGTGTAGGCGGCCACCTCCCGGGCGTAGTCCCCCAGGCCGGCGGCGGGGGCCGCGCCGGTGAGAAGGACCTCCTCCCCCACGGTCTCGGGCTGGGCGGTGTCGCCCCCCAGGCGCTGCAAATCGGTCATGGCCCGGCCCACGCAGTCGGCGGGCACCTCCAGGCGGAAGTCGTACCACGGCTCCAGGAGGATGGACTCGGCCTCCATCAGCCCCTGGCGCACCGCCCGGTAGGTGGCCTGGCGGAAGTCGCCCCCCTCGGTGTGCTTCTCGTGGCCCCGCCCGGCCACCAGGGTGATTTTTATATCCGTAATGGGGGAGCCGGTGAGCACCCCCAGGTGCTCCTTCTCCGCCAGGTGGGTGAGGATGAGCCGCTGCCAGGCGCCGTTGAGCGCGTCCTCGCTGCACGCTGCGGCGAACTCCAGCCCCCTCCCCCGGGGCAGGGGCTCCAGGAGAAGGTGGACCTCCGCGTAGTGGCGCAGGGGCTCGTAGTGCCCCACCCCCTCCACTGCGCCGGCGATGGTCTCCTTGTAGACGATGCCCCCGGCGTCAAACTCCACCGCCAGGCCGAACCGCTCCAGAATGCGCCGCCGGAGCACCTCCAGCTGCACCTGGCCCATGAGCTGCACCCGGATCTCCCGCAGCTGGGAGTTCCAGGCGATGTGGAGCTGGGGGTCCTCCTCGGCCAGCTCCCGGAGCTGGGCCAGGGCGGCAGCGGGGTCGGCCCCCTCCGGCAAAACCACCCGGTAGGCGAACACCGGCTCCAGCGCCGGGGGCGGGGCGGCTCTCTCCCGGCCCAGGCCCTGGCCGGGGTAGGTGCGGCTCAGGCCGGTGACGGCGCACACCGTCCCCGCCTCCGCCCGGTCCACGGCCTGGAACCGGGCCCCGGAGTAGACGCGGATCTGGGTCACCTTCTCCTCCCATGCCTCCTCCCCCGCCCCGGCGGGGTGGTTGCGGAGGGTCTCCCGCACCTTCAGCTCCCCGCCGGTCACCTTCAGCCAGGTGAGGCGGCTGCCCTGTCCGTCCCGGGTGATTTTGAACACCCGGGCGGCAAACTCCGCCGGCCAGCGGATGTCCCGTGTGTACTTCTCCAGCCCCCGCAGCAGCTCCTCCACCCCCTCCAGCTTGAGGGCGGAGCCGAAATAGCAGGGGAACAGCGCCCGCCGGGCGATGAGGGAAACGAGCTGCCGGCCGCTGACCTCCCCCCGCTCCAGGTACTCCTCCAGGGCCTCCTCCCCGCACAGGGCGGCCTGCTCCCACAGCGCCGCCTCCCCGGCGGAGAAGTCCACGCAGTTCTCGTCCAGCTTCTGCCGCAGGCCGGCCAGCAGCCCCGCCCGGTCGGCCCCGGCCAGGTCCATCTTGTTGACAAAGAGGAAGGTGGGCACGCGGTAGCGCTCCAGCAGCCGCCAGAGGGTCACCGTGTGGCTCTGGACCCCGTCGGTGCCGCTGATGACCAGGACGGCGTAGTCCAGCACCCGGAGGGTGCGCTCCATCTCGCTGGAGAAGTCCACGTGACCCGGGGTGTCCAGCAGGGTGATCTCCGCCTCCCCCACCGGCAGCACCGCCTGCTTGGAGAAGATGGTGATGCCCCGCTCCCGCTCCAGCGCGTCGGTGTCCAGAAAGGCGTCCCGGTGGTCCACCCGCCCCAGCTTTTTCAGGCACCCGGCGCAGTAGAGCAGTCCCTCGGAGAGGGTGGTCTTGCCCGCGTCCACATGGGCCAGGATGCCGATACAGATCCGTCTCATAAGCGAATATCTCTTTCTTGCCGGCTAGTATCCGGCAACACTATCTGCTGTTGTTCTCGTTACATTATGGCAGATTTCCTCCCGTTGTTCAATATCGACGCTAAAATCCTTG
>DVHW01000118.1 GCA_018711785.1 Candidatus Galloscillospira excrementavium | reverse complement strand
GGCGGGCTCCGAACGGTTCAGCCCTCTCTCTTCTCCCCCACCCGGTCGGCCAGGCGGCGGAGCAGGAAAAAGAGCACCGTGGCCCAAACGGCCAGGAGGGCAAAGGCCAGGACCATCCCCTTTGTGAGGGGCACCAGGGAGAAGAACCCCGGCAGCAGGAAGAACCCCCCGAAGAATCCGGCGGCCATCAGCGCCAGCAGGGCGCCCCGCCACAGGTTGAAGGGCCGGCACACCTGCCACAGGTTCACAAGTCCCGTATACCCGGTGAAGAGCACCGCCAGGGTGGAGATCTGCTCCGGGCTGAAGTTCATCCACACCGAGAGGAGCACGATGAGCAGCACATTGTTCGCCATGGTCACCCCGCCGGGCAGGGCCCGGGTGAGGACATTGACCAGGAAATTGCCCCGGATGCGGCTCCGGTTGGGCTCCAGGGCCAGGAGGAAGGAGGGCGCGCCGATGGTGAGGGCGCTGATGAGGGTGAACTGGATGGGCTGGAAGGGGTAGCTGGCGGTGAGGAAGATGAAGCACACCGCGATGATGGTGGAGAAGGTGGTCTTGGTCAGAAACAGGGAGGCCGACCGCTGGAGGTTGTTGATGGACCGCCGCCCCTCGGCCACGATGTGGGGCATGGAGGAGAAGTCGGAGTCCAGGAGGACGATCTGGCTGACGTTGCGGGCCGCGTCGCTCCCCGCCGCCATGGCGATGGAGCAGTCGCTCTCCCGCAGGGCCATCACGTCGTTGACCCCGTCGCCGGTCATGGCCACGGTGTGGCCCGCCGCCTTCAGGGCCTTCACCAGGGAGAGCTTCTGGGCCGGGGTCACCCGGCCGAACACGGCGTACCGCTCCGCCGCGTCCCGCAGGGCCTCCTCGGTCTCCAGGGTGGAGGCGTCCACCCAGTTCTCTCCTCCGGGCAGGCCCACTTTTTGGGCCACGGCAGAGACCGTCACCGGGTCGTCCCCCGAGATGACCTTCAGCGCCACCCCCTGGGCGGCGAAGTAGGCCAGGGTCTCCCTGGCACTGGGGCGGATCTTGTCGCTGAGGAGCAGGAGGGCCGCCGGGACCAGGCCCTCCGGCAGGCCGCCCTCCCCCCGGAAGGGGGAGGCGCTGCGGCAGAGCACCAGCACCCGCTGTCCCCGCGCCGCCGCCCCGGCCGCCCGGGGCCGCAGGGCGGTAAAGCCCTCCCCCAGGACGAACTCCCCCGCGCCCAAAACCCAGGTGCCCCGCGCCCCGAAGGCCGCGCCGCTCCACTTCCGGGCCGAGGAGAAGGGCACGGTCTGCTCCGCGGTCCACCCCGCCGGCGCCGGGCAGAACTCGGCCACCGCCGCGGCGGTGGGATTGGCGTCCCCCGTGGCGGCCACCAGGGCGGCGGCCGCCGCTTTCACTTCCTCCAGGCCGGAGCCGTCCAGCGGGACGATCTCGTCCACCTGCATGGTCCCCTGGGTGATGGTGCCCGTCTTGTCCAGGCAGAGCACATCCACCCGGGAGAGCATCTCGATGGAGAACAGCTCCTGCACCAGGGCATTTCGCCCGGCCAGGCGGAGGACGCTCACCGCCAGCACCACGCTGATGAGGAGCACCAGCCCCTCGGGGATCATGCCGATGAGAGCGGCCACGGTGGTGACCACCGACTCGGCCAGGCGCTCCTCCGAGAAGAAGAACGCCTTGATAAAGAGGGCCGCCCCGATGGGGATGAGGGCAAGCCCGATGTACTTGATGAGCTTGTTGATGCTGCCCAGGATCTCCGAGCTGGGGCGCTTGAGGTACTTGGCCTGCTTCGTAATCTTGGCGGCGTAGCTCTCCGCCCCCACCCGCACGGCCTGGGCCCTGCACCGGCCGGAGACCACAAAGCTGCCCGACAGAAGCTGGTCGCCGGGGCGCTTGGTCACCGGGTCGGACTCCCCGGTGAGGAGGGACTCGTTGACCTCGCACACCCCCTGGACCACCTCGCCGTCGGCGCAGATCTGGTCCCCCGCCGCGAGGAGCATCACGTCATCCAGCACCAGCTCGGCCAGGGGGATGTCCACCTCATACCCGTCCCGGAGCACGTGGGCCTTGGGGGCGGCGATGAGGGAGAGCCGGTCGATGACCCGCTTGGCCCGGATCTCCTGCACCGTTCCGATGAGGATGTTGCAGAAAATGACCCCCATGAACAGGCAGTTCTTCCACGACCCGGTGAGGAGCACCAGCACCGCCAGCGCCGCATTGAGCAGGTTGAAGGGGGTGAGGATGTTCTCCCGCAGGATCTGGGGGATGGTCTTGGTGCGGATCTCCTCCCCGCCGTTGGCGAGGCCCCGGGCGGTGCGCTCCAGCACCTCCTCCGCCGTGAGGCCCCGCTCCAGGTCCGTGGGCGCGCGCTCCATCTCCATTCCTCCTCATTCCTGCCGGTGCCCCGCGGCGGGGGTCCGCCGCGGCTTTTGTCGATATTATAGCACGAAAAAATCGGCTGTCAGCCACCTTCAGGGAATCTTAAGGGAAGTTTCATCTTTTCTCCAAAAAGGAGCGGCCCCGGCGTTTGCCGGGGC
>DVHW01000117.1 GCA_018711785.1 Candidatus Galloscillospira excrementavium | reverse complement strand
ATTCATTTCATTTTTGTGCATCTCGTCTAAATTCACTGTATAAAATTTGTTCCATGTTTCAAATCCATTATTTCTTATTCCCCCCTCTTGCATTTTCCCTCCGGGCCTGCTATCATACTATTGTCCTCTGTGCAGAGTGATTGAGTTGCGCAAGGCAGCCGCGGGTTGCTTTGCGTCTTTTTATTTCTCCTTGCATTGCGCGGGGGAGGAAAAGGGGCGTTTCCAATGAACCGCACACAGCTGTTGGACCTTCTGGCCGACGGGCCGGTCATCGCCGCCGTCAAGGACGACGAGGGCCTCGCCGCCGCCCTGGAGAGCGACGTGGCCGTCCTCTTCCTGCTCTACGGCGACGTGCTCACCATCGGCGACACGGTGGCCCGGGTCCACGCCGCGGGCAAGAAGGTCTTTGTCCACCTGGACCTTATCGACGGCCTGGCCGCCCGGGAGATCGCCGCCGACTTCATCGCCCGCAACACCGCCGCCGACGGGGTCATCTCCACCAAGGCCCCCCTGACCAAGCGGGGGCGGGAGCTGGGCCTCGTGGCCATCCAGCGGTTTTTCCTGCTGGACTCCATGGCCCTGCGCAACATCGAGCGCCACCTGGCCCAGGACTCCTCCGATCTTATCGAGGTCCTCCCGGGGCTTATGCCCAAGATCATCCGCCGGGTGATCGAGACCACCGGCAAGCCCATCATCGCCGGGGGACTCATCTCCGACAAGGAGGACGTGACCGGCGCCCTGGGCGCCGGCGCGGTGGCGGTGTCCTCCACCAATCCGGCGGTCTGGGCCATGTGAGGCCCCGAAACTCCATATCTGCCGCTGTTTCCGAGAGTAAGAGCGAAACAGGGTCAGCCCCTTTCGGGGCCGGGCCTGCTTCGCTCTTTTTTCCTTTTTCACGAGGTCCTTTCCACTCTCTTTCCGGAGGTTTTGCTCTGTACGACGTCGCTCCCCACCGCGCCCGGGGGCGCGCCGGGGACCCCGCCCTTTTATCTGCTCGGGCGGAGTGAATCCGCCCGGCATCAAGGTTTGGCCCATGGCCCAAACGCTTGTACGCCGCACTCGCGGCGGTGATTCGTCCTTTTCACTCTCTTTTCGGAGGTTTTGCTATGTACGACGTCCTCATCATCGGCTGCGGCATCACCGGCGCGGCCACCGCCTTCGAGCTGTCCAAGTACCAGCTCCGGGTGGGCATCCTGGAAAAGGAGAATGACGTGGCCGACGGCACCACCAAGGCCAACTCCGCTATTCTCCACGCGGGCTATGACCCCAGTCCCGGCTCCCTCATGGCCCGGCTCAACGTCCGGGGCTCCGAGCTGGCCCGACAGCTCTGCCCCGCCCTGGACGTGCCCTACGTCCCCTGCGGCTCCCTGGTGCTGGCCTTCTCGGACGCGGAGCGCCCCGCCCTGGAGGAACTCTACCGCCGGGGGCAGGCCAACGGCGTGCCCGGGCTGGAGCTGCTCACCGCGGCACAGGCCCGGGCCATGGACCACAACCTGTCCGGCGACGTGGTCTCCGCCCTCCACGCTCCCTCCGCCGCCATCTGCTCCCCCTGGGAGTACTGCCTGGCCCTGGCGGAGACCGCGGTGCGCAACGGAGCAGACCTCCACCTGGAGACCGCCGTCACCGGCCTGGAGCGCCGGGAGGACGGCTGGCTGGTCCGGACGAACCGGGGGGACTTCACCGCCCGCTTTGTGGTCAACGCCGCCGGGGTGTCGGCGGCGCAGGTCCACGACCTGGCCGCCCCCCACGCCTTTGACATCCGGCCCAGCCGGGGGCAGTACTACCTGCTGGACAAGAGCGAGGGGGACCGGGTCTCCCATGTCATCTTCCAGTGCCCCAACAAAGACGGCAAGGGCGTGCTGGTGGCCCCCACAGTCCACGGCAACCTGATCGTGGGACCCAACGCCGAGGACGTGGCGGGGGACGACACCGCCACCACCTCCGCCGCTCTCCGCTTCGTCCGGGAGACCGCCCAGAAGTCGGTGCCCTCCATCCAGTTCCGGGAGTCCATCCGCAACTTCGCCGGCGTCCGGGCCCACGCCGTCGGGCTGGACGACTTTATCCTCCGGGAGGCCGACGGGGCCCCGGGGTTCTTCGACCTGGCCGGCATCTGCTCCCCCGGCCTCACCGCCGCCCCGGCCATCGCCGAGTACGCCGTAGAGCTGATGGCCGCCGCCGGGCTCTCCCTCACGAAAAAGGAGGATTTCCTCTGCACCCGCCGCCGGGTGCGCTTCCACGACCTGCCCCCGGAGGAGAAGGCCCGCCTGGTCTCCGAGCATCCCGCCTACGGCCGGGTCATCTGCCGGTGCGAGACCGTCACCGAGGGGGAGATTCTGGACGCGCTCCAGTCTCCCATCCCGCCCCGGTCGGTGGACGGGATAAAGCGCCGGGTGGGCGCCAGCATGGGCCGGTGCCAGGGGGGCTTCTGCGGCCCCCGGGTGGTAGAAATCCTGTCCCGGGAGCTGGGGCTCTCCCCCGGCCAGATCGTCCAGGACAAGGCCGGGACCTGGCTGTTGTCCCGGGAGACGAAGGGAGGCGAATAGCATGTATGACCTCATCGTGGTGGGCGGCGGCCCCGCCGGACTAGCGGCGGCCTGCGCCGCCTGGGAGAAGGGGCTGCGGAAGATCCTCCTGGTGGAGCGGGACAAAGAGCTGGGGGGCATCCTCAACCAGTGCATCCACAACGGCTTCGGCCTGCACCACTTTAAGGAGGAGCTCACCGGCCCGGAGTACGCCGGCCGCTTTGTCCGTATGCTCCAGGACACCGAGGTGGAGGTCCGGCTGGACACCATGGTGCTGGAGATCACCCCCGCCCGGCAGGTCCACATGGTGGGCAAGACCACCGGCTACCGGGTGGAGGAGGCCAAATCGATTATTCTGGCCATGGGCTGCCGGGAGCGGACCCGGGGCGCCATCGCCATACCCGGCGCCCGGCCCGCCGGGGTGTTCACCGCCGGGGCCGCCCAGCGGTACGTGAACATGGAGGGCTGGATGCCCGGCGAGCGGGTGGTCATCCTGGGCAGCGGGGACATCGGCCTCATCATGGCCCGGCGCATGACCCTGGAGGGGGCAAAGGTCCTGGCCTGCGTGGAGGTGATGCCCTACTCCGGCGGCCTGAACCGGAACATCGTCCAGTGCCTCCAAAACTACGGCATCCCCCTCTACCTCTCCCACACGGTCACCGATATCCGGGGGAAGGACCGGGTGGAGCAGGTGGTGGTGTCCCAGGTGGACGCTCAGCGCAGCCCTATCCCGGGCACCGAGATGGTCTTTGACTGTGACACCCTGCTCCTCTCAGTGGGCCTCATCCCGGAGAATGAGCTGACCCGCCAGGCGGGCATCGAGATGGACCGGCGCACCAACGGCGCGGTGGTCTACGAGAACATGGAGACCTCCCTGCCCGGGGTGTTCGCCTGCGGCAACGTGGCCCACGTCCACGACCTGGTGGACTTCGTCACCGCCGAGAGCCAGCGCTCTGGCGCGGCGGCGGCGGACTATGTCCTCGCCGGCGGCCGGGAGGGCAGCGCGGCAGTGCTGGAGGTAAAAAACGGGGACGGAGTGACCTACACCGTGCCCCAGCGCATCCGGCCGGGCCTGGTGGAGAAGAGCTGCGGCCTCTTTTTCCGGGTCAACCGGGTGTGCGGCGACAGTGAGATTCTGGTCACCTCGGGCGAGGCACCCATCGCCCGCTTCTCCCGGGAGCACCTGGCCCCTGGGGAGATGGAGCACATCGTCCTGCCCCGCGTCCTGCTGGACCGGGCGGCGGGGGAGCTCACGGTTTCCATTCGGGAGGTGGAGAAGGCATGAAGGAGCTCATCTGCATCGTCTGCCCCAAGGGGTGCCACCTGAAGGTGGACGAGGAAAAGGGGTACGCCGTCACCGGAAATGGCTGTCCAAGGGGGGCGGAGTATGGTAAAATAGAGCTGACCCACCCCACCCGGGTGGTCACCTCCACGGTCCGGTGCGTGGGCGGGGCCCACCCCCGCTGTCCGGTCAAGACCGACGGAGCCATCCCCAAGGGGCTCATCCGGGAGGCCATGGGCCTGCTGGAGGCCGTCACTCTCACCGCCCCGGTGGCCCTGGGGCAGGTGGCGGTGGCCAACGTATGCGGCACCGGGGTCAACTTTGTGACCACCCGGGCCATGTGACCACGCTCCGCGGCGGCGGGCCGCCGCGTCAAACTGAACAACAAACGGGAGGCGTTCCTATGGGCAACTACATCCTCGCCCTGGACCAGGGCACCACCAGTTCCCGGGCCATCCTCTTTGACCGGGAGCAGAATATCGTCGGCGTCAGCCAGAAGGAGTTCACCCAGATCTACCCCCGGGAGGGCTGGGTGGAGCACGACGCCATGGAGATCTGGTCCTCCCAGTACGCGGTGATGATGGAGGTCATCGCCCAGTCCGGGGTGGACGCGGCGGACCTCGCCGGCATCGGCATCACCAACCAGCGGGAGACCACCATCCTGTGGGACGCCGAGACCGGCCGCCCCATCTACAACGCCATCGTTTGGCAGTGCCGCCGCACGGCGGACCTCGTGGACCATCTGGTCTCCGACGGGCTGGAGGGCCACATCCGCGCCGCCACCGGCCTCATCCCCGACGCCTACTTCTCCGCCACCAAGATCAAGTGGATCCTGGACCATGTGGAGGGGGCCCGGGAGCGGGCTAGGGAGGGCAAGGTCCTCTTCGGCACGGTAGACAGCTGGCTGGTGTGGAAGCTGACCGGCGGGGCGGTCCACATCACCGACGTGACCAACGCCTGCCGCACCATGCTCTACGACATCCACAAGCTGGACTGGGATGACACCCTGCTCCAGGTGCTGGACATCCCCCGGGCCATGCTGCCCCAGGTGCGCTCCTCCAGCGAGGTCTACGGCTACACCGAGATCCAGGGGGTGAAGGTGCCCATCGCGGGCATCGCCGGGGACCAGCAGGCCGCCCTCTTCGGCCAAACCTGCTTTGCCCCCGGGGACGCCAAGAACACCTACGGCACCGGCTGCTTCCTGCTGATGAACACCGGCGAGACCCCCTGCGAGAGCAAGAGCGGCCTGCTCACCACCGTGGCCATCGGCCTGAACGGGAAGGTGCAGTACGCCCTGGAGGGCAGCGTGTTCGTGGGCGGTGCGGTCATCCAGTGGCTGCGGGACGAGATGCGCTTTTTCACCGAGAGCCGGGACGCGGAGTACTACGCCCAGAAGGTGGCGGACAACGGGGGCGTGTACCTGGTGCCCGCCTTCACCGGCCTGGGCGCCCCCTACTGGGATATGTACGCCCGGGGGGCCATCCTGGGCATCACCCGGGGCACCAAGCGGGAGCATATCATCCGGGCCGCCCAGGAGTCCATCGCCTACCAGGTGGCCGACCTGGTCCACGCCATGGAGTCGGACACCGGCGTGCCCCTGACCCAGCTCCGGGCCGACGGCGGCGCCAGCCGGGACCGGTTCTTGATGCAGTTCCAGGCCGACATCATTGACCGGCCGGTCCACCGCCCCGCCATCCGGGAGACCACCGCCCTGGGGGCCGCCTACCTGGCCGGCCTGGCCACCGGCGTGTGGAGGGACACCGGTGAGATCAAGGGCCTTTGGATGTGCGACAACACCTTTGCCCCCCACATGGACGCCGGTGAGCGGGAGCGGCTCCTGGCGCTCTGGCACCGGGCTGTGGGCCGCAGCCGGGACTGGGCCAGGTGAAAAATTTTCCTCTCTCTGCCGAACGCCTTGAGCCCCAGGGCGTTCGGCTTTTTTATTCCTTTTTTTGGATATTTTTCTC
>DVHW01000116.1 GCA_018711785.1 Candidatus Galloscillospira excrementavium | reverse complement strand
TTGCATTACTGCAATCTAACTAGATTCAAATTTTCGAAAGTCGTTTTTGTGAAACATCGAGAGATTGTTTTTCGCAGCACTTCTCAAATAGCAGGGGCGAGGACAGTCAACCAGCTATCGGCGTTCTTTTTTGACGTGCGCAAAAAGAAGGGCCTGCGGATTTCCACAGACCCTTTCTCGCTGATGCGCAAAATCGGTTTTGTTGTTGTCCTTATGTTGGGGTACCTTCTGCCGCGCGCTGATTTTCTTTATGCTCTTACTCAGCACACCTCGCCCAGGCCGCCCGCCCGGGCGCGCTCCTCAGTCCGGCGGCTCCGGGTAGCCAGGACGAAAAAGACGCCGCCCAGCACGAACATCACCGACAGGGCCCCCACGCCCAGGTTGACGCTGCCGCTGACCTGGCTGACCGCGGAGACCATGGTGGTGCCCAGGAAGGAGGCCCCCTTGCCGCAGATGTCGTAGATGCCGAAGTACTCCCCCGACTTCTCCGGGGGGATGATGCGGGCGAAGTAGGCCCGGGACATGGCCTGGACGGCCCCCTGGAAGATGCCCACGCAGACGGCCAGAATCCAGAACTGGTAGACCTGCTGCATCATCATCCCGTAGAGGGTGATGAGGAAGTAGGCCCCGATGCACACCAGGATGAGCCGGTCCGGGGAAAAGCGCCCGGTGAGCCGCCCAAAGGTCAGGGCCGCCGGGAAGGCCACGATCTGGGTCACCAGCAGAGCCAGGAGCAGCCCGGTGGTGTCCAGGCCCAGGGCGGTGCCGTAGGCGGTGGCCATATCGATGATGGTGTAGACCCCGTCGATATAGAAGAAGAACGCCACCAGGAAGAGGAGGACTTTCTTGTCCCGGGCCAGCTCGGAGAACACCCGGCCCAGACGGCGGAAGGTGCCGTCCCCGCGCTCCCGCTGCCGGGCGAGGCTGTGCTTCTGCTCATAGCTGCGCCAGATGGGCACCGACAGCAGCACCCACCACACCGCGATGAGCAGGAAGGCCAGCATCATGGCCGTACCGACGGACAGGCCCATGGGCTCGTAGAAGAGCACCAGCACCAGGGAGAGGACGAAGGGGATACAGCTGCCGATGTAGCCCCAGGCGTACCCGTGGGCCGATACCTTGTCCATCCGCTCCGGCTCGGTCACATCGGTGAGCATGGAGTCATAGAGCACCAGGCTCACCGAGTAGGCCGACTTGGCCAGGACAAAGAGGACCAGGAACCACAGCCAGGAGCTCATCATGCCCAGCACCGCGCACCCCAGGGCCCCCACCAGCACCGACAGGGAAAACAGCCGCTTCTTCCACCCCGGAAAGTCGGAGAGGGTGCCGAAGATGGGCCCGCACAGGGCCACGATGATGGTGGAGATGGAGGTGGCGTACCCCCAGTAGGCCAGGTAGTCCACGTCGGACAGGCCCTGGCTCCCGGCCAGGGTGTTGAAGTAGATGGGCATGATGGTGGACACCAGCAGGGTAAAGGCCGAGTTGCCCACGTCGTAGAGCACCCATTTGCGCTCCAGGGGCCGCAGCTTAAACTTCATATACGAGCTCCTCCTTTACCGGCAGCACCGGAATTTCCCGCCAGTCCGCCCCCGGGCCGAAGGTGCGTTCCATCTCCCGGGGCAGCGGGGACTCCCCCTCCAGGCAGGGCCAGTAGGCCTCGGTCAGGCGCAGGCACTCCCCCACCGCCCGGTCCATCAGCTTTTTCAGCCGCAGGCTGCTGTCCTCACAGGCCGGATTGGGCTGGCGGTTCAAGAGCATACCGTGCATCTCCTTGTAATTCCCCGTCACCTTCAGCACCCCGTTCACCAGCGCCCGCTTGGGTCCCCCGGGGGCCACCAGCAGGCGGTTGTAAAAGCGCATGGAGCGCAGGGACCGCTCCACCTGTTCCGGCGTGACGCCGGGGAAAAAGGGGGCGATGACGGCGCTGGCCTCCGCTGAGGGGGTGATGTGGGCCGCCAGGTCCTCCCGCAGGGGGTCCCGACCCGCCTCCACCAGCAGGGAGCGGTCAAACTCCCCCTCAATTTCGGTGTGGGGCACCCCGCTCACCGCGATCTTGTGCTCGATGTACCCGTGGCAGGCGCTGTCCAGGGCAAAGTGGCAGAGAAATCCCAGCAGATAGGCCCGCATGGGGCCCTGCTCCTCCGCCGGGGTGCTCCGCACCTGCTCCGCCGCCGGGCCGAAAAAAACCGCCGCCGGCTTGCTGTGCTGGCCGAAGCCCACCGAGTTCACCGGGTTGACGAAAAGGGGCTTGTAGTAAAACAAAATGTCCGGGCCGTGGAGACCGATGTGGAACAGCGCCCGGTGCTGCTCCGCCAGGGCGCGCAGGGGCGCTGGATAGCCTGCGGCGACCCGGTCGCCAAAGACCTTATGGGCATGGGTGGACGGCATAGGGTTCCTCCGTTTGTCGTTTCTTGGTGTGGGATCTGCTGTCGTACAGAATTCATTGTATCCGTCCGCCCGGATTTCTTCCCACCTCTCTGTGTAAAGTTTTGCAAAAAAATAGGTAAAGCCGATGGTGGCTTTACCTATCTCGGTCCCGCTGTTCCGGCCGTGCCGGTGCGGTCAGCTGTTTTTGAAGTAGTAGCCCACGCCCCACTTGGTCAGGATGTACTCCGGGTTGGCCGGGTCCAGCTCCAGCTTCTCCCGCAGGCGGCGGATGTGGACGTCCACCGTCCGGTAGTCCCCCACATACTCGTACCCCCACACCACGTTGAGCAGGCTCTCCCGGCTGTACACCCGGCCGGGGTTGCGCATGAGAAGGTCGATGAGGTCGAACTCCTTGGCCGTCAGGTCCACGCTCACCCCGTCCCGCCAGGCCGCCCGCTCGTCCCCGTCCAGGACGATGTGGCCGGCGGTGATGCGGCTGCCCCGCTCCTTCTGGGCGGTCATGCCCGCACGGCGCAGCAGGGCCCGCACCCGGGCCTTCAGCTCCAGGATGTTGAAGGGCTTGGTGATGTAGTCGTCCGCGCCGCACTCAAAGCCGATGATCTTGTCGGTGTCCTCGCTGCGGGCAGTTAACATAATAATCGGCACATTGGAGAACTCCCGGATGCGCATACAGGCCTGGAGCCCGTCGATCTTGGGCATCATCAGGTCCAGGATGATCAGGTCGAAGCTGCCGCTCCGGGCCAGCTCCACCGCCTCCTCCCCGTCGTAACCCACCTCCACCTGGTAGCCCTCGTTCTCCAGGTTGAACTTGATGCCCTTGACCAGGACCTTTTCGTCGTCCACCACTAAGATCTTCATGGTTCCTCCTCGGTCTCCGTCCCATCAGAAACGGTGATGTAGTCGATGAGCCCCGCCAGGGTGGCCTCGCCGATGCCGCTGACGTCGGCCAGCTCCTCCGGGATGCGGAAGGGCCCGTGTTCCTCCCGGTAGGCGATGATGTCCTCCGCCCGCTTCTCCCCGATGCCGGGCAGCAGCTGGAGTGTCTCGCTGTCGGCGGTGTTGATGTTGATGGGCCGGTCCACCGAGAGGGTGGGCTCCGGCGTGGGCGCGGGGAGCACCACCACCTCGTCGGGCTGGGCGAGGGTGCGTTCGCTCTCGATGCGCAGGGGCTCGCTGCCGCCGCTGCCCCGCAGGAGCCACCCGGCGCAGAAGGCCAGGAAGGCGGCCGTGAGCAGCAAAACCGCCAGCTCCAGCTTCGAAATCTTCACCATTTTGTAACCGCCTCCCCCGTTGCAACCGGGCATGGGCTCTGCTATAATAGAGTTATGTCACCCTTCTGTGCCGGGGCCGCGGCGCTCCGGCGCGGAAGACCGTTCACCAGGATGCCATCGCCGCAGGCGGAATGCCGGCGGTCCGTGCGCCTGTTTCCCCGGGACGCATATAGGTCCCGATAGGATATTATACCACAAAGACAGGAGTTTCCCAATGAAAAAATGTCGTCTTTTTCCCTTCCTCCTCACCCTGGCTCTCTCCGCCGGCCTGATGGTCCCCTTCGCCTCGGCCGCCGAGGCGCCCGAGATCACCGCAAAGGCCGCCCTGCTGGTGGACGTCACCTATGAGGACGAGGGGGAGGTGCTCTACGAGTACAACGCCCACGAGAAGATGTACCCCGCCAGCATCACCAAGGTGATGACCGGCCTGCTCACCCTGGAGGCGGTGGAGCGGGGGGAGCTCTCCCTGGACCAGGAGATCACCGCCGGCAGTTCGGTCAACGACATTCCCTTTGGGGCCTCCACCGCCGGCATCAAGGTTGGCGAAGTCATGAAGCTGGGGGATGTGCTGCGCTGCGCCCTTATCCCCTCGGCCAACGAGGCCTGCAACATCCTGGCCGAAACGGTCTCGGGCAGCATCTCAGCCTTTGTGGAGCTGATGAACCAGCGGGCCGCCGAGCTGGGCTGTGAGAACACCCACTTCGCCAATCCCCACGGCCTCCACGACGACGACCACTACACCACCGCCTGGGACATCTACCTCATCTGCCGGGAGGCCATGAAGAACGCCACCTTCCGGGAGATCGTCAGCTCCAAGAGCTATACCGTCCCCGCCACCAACCTCTCCGAGGCGCGCACCCTTCACGACACCAACTCCCTCATCTCCACCTTCAACCGTACCGGGTACTACTACGAGTACGCCACCGGCATCAAGACCGGCTACACCCCGGAGGCCGGCCGGTGCCTGGCCGCCTCGGCCACCAAGGGCGAGCGCTCCCTCATCTGCGTGGTGCTGGGCTGCGAGCGCATCCCCGGCTCCACCGGAAGCGAGGGCTTCGTGGAGTTCACCGAGGCCACCGAGCTGATGGAGTGGGGGTTCAACAGCTTTTCCCGCCAGACCATCCTGACCACCACCGACCTGCAGGGGGACCTGCCGGTGACCCTGTCCCGGACCGAGTATGTGGCCGTCCAGCCCAGCGGCACCCTGGAGGCCACCCTGCCCCGCGACGTGGACCTGTCCACCTTCACCTACACCCCCACCTGGTACGCCGAGAGCGTGGA
>DVHW01000115.1 GCA_018711785.1 Candidatus Galloscillospira excrementavium | reverse complement strand
GCATGGTCCACATCTCCAAGCTGGCCAACCACCGGGTGAACAAGGTGGAGGACGTGGTCAACATCGGCGACATGATTTGGGTCAAGGTCACCGACATCGACGAGAAGGGCCGGGTCAATCTCTCCTACAAGGATGCCCTGAAGGAGATCGAGGCCAAAAAGGCCGCCGGCGAGCCTATCAAGTAAGAAAAAGCGCACATACTATCACCGGGCGGGCAGTCTTGCCCGCCCGGTTTTTTACACGGGAGGAATGTTCATGTACGAGAAGATCACCCTGCCCAACGGGGTGCGCATCCTGACCGAGCGCATCCCCTATGTCCGCTCCGCCGCCCTGGGGGTGTGGGTGGGCAGCGGCAGCCGCCACGAGAGGCCCGGCGAGAACGGGGCCGCCCACTTCATCGAGCACATGGCGTTCAAGGGCACCGCCCGCCGCACCGCCGCCGCCCTGGCCGAGGAGATGGACGCCATCGGCGGCCAGGTCAACGCCTTTACCACCAAGGAGAACACCTGCTTCTACGCCCGGGTGCTGGACACCCACCTGCCCCAGGCGGCGGACATGCTGTGCGACATGCTCTTCTGCTCCAAATTCGACGACGCCGACGTGGACACCGAGCGGGGGGTCATCCTGGAGGAGATCGGCATGTACCAGGACAACCCGGAGGACCTGTGCGCCGAGCAGCTCGCCGCGGCGGTCTACAAGGGCTCCTCCCTCTCCCGGCCCATCCTGGGGCGGAAGGCCACCCTGGAGAAGATGGACGGGGCCTTCCTGAAGGGATACATGGCGGAGCACTACCTGCCCGGGGCCCTGGTGGTGGCCCTGGCGGGCAGCTTCACCCAGCGGGACGTGGAGGAGCTGAAGGGGCGCTTCGGCGGCCTTTCCGGCGCTGCCCTGCCGCCGGTGAAGCCGGCGGTCTACCACCCCTCCCTCACCCGGAAGAAAAAGGCCACCGAGCAGAACCACCTGACCCTGGCCTTCCCCGGCCTGCCCTACGGCGACGAGCGGCGCTTTGCCCTGCAGCTCCTCTCCTCCCTGCTGGGGGGCGGCATGTCCTCCCGGCTGTGGCAGGAGGTGCGGGAGAAGCGGGGGCTGTGCTACTCCATCTACTCCTACGGCGCCGGCCACGCCGAGACCGGCCTCTTCGCCATCTACACCGCCCTGGGCCGGGAGACCGAGGGGGAGGCCCTGCGCACCATCGTTCGGGAGGTGCGCCGCTTTGCCGACGAGGGGGTCACCCAGGCCGAGCTGGACCGGGCCCGGGAGCAGTCCAAGGCCAACGTGCTCATGGGACTGGAGTCCACCCAGGCCCGCATGTCCAACCTGGGCCGGGGGGAGCTCCTCTCCGGCGCGGTGCTGGAGGCCGACGACATCATCGCCGCCTACGACGCCGTCAAGCGGGAGGACGTGCTCGCCCTGGCCCGGGAGCTCTTTGACTTCGACCGGGTCTCCCTCTCCGCCGTGGGCCGGGTCGGGGAGGAGGACTACTACCGGGAGCTGTTGATGTAAAGAAATTCGACCAAGTGCGAGCCTCGCAGAGTTCGCGCCCATAGGCGCGAAAAAAGTGGAATCCGTTTTTCGCCGCGACATGTGCGTGGCGAAAAACACTTCTCGGCCCGCAAACGTGCGAGCTGACCGTCCCCCGTGGTCAGCGAGTGCGCTGCCGCGGGCCGCAGTTTACTCGAAAAAGCGGCGCGCCGCTTTTTCGAGAGTCAAGGGCGGGCTGACCATCGGGTCAGCCCGCCCTGCTGTCTCACATCTGGTTTTTCCGCAGCAGGCGGATGTCCTCCCCGAAGAAGGGGAGCACCCGGTACTCCCCCGCCAGGCGGGAGGCAATTTGGGGGGAGTAGCGCCGCTGCACGTCGTCCATGCTGAGATTGGAGGAGATGACCGTCTTTTTCTCCGCCGTCAGCCGGGTGTTGAGCAGGGTGTACAGGGCGGACTGGACGAAGGGGGTGGTCATCTCGCTGCCCAGGTCGTCCAGGATGAGCAGGTCGCAGGACAGGTAGCGCCGGGTCTCGTCCCGGGCCTGGCGGGTGTCGTCCATGTCCCGGGAAAATTTCTGGGCCTCGAACTGGGTGAAGATGTTCACCGCCGTGTCGTACACCACCGAGAAGCCGTTCTCCGACACGGTGCGGGCGATGCAGGCCGAGAGGAAGGTCTTTCCCAGGCCCGGCGGGCCGCTGAGGAAGAGGTTGTTGAAGTAGAACCGGCCAAACTTCTGGGCGTAGTTCAGGCAGATCTCGTAGACCATCTCCATGTTCTCCCGGGGGGAGATGTCCCGCCCCGGCCAGGGCAGGGGGGAGTAGTAGTCCAGCCGGAAGGTGTCGAAGGACTGCTCCCCCAGGTCCAAAAGGCGGGAGAGCTCCTTGATCTGCTCCTGGGCGCAGAGGACCTTGAGGCAGTCGCACATCACCGCCCCCCGCCAGCCGGTGTCGTTGCACTTGGCGCAGGCGGGGCGGTCGTCCAGCGCGTCCTCCGGGTAGCCCCGGGAGAGGAGGAGCTGGGCCCGCTCGGCCTGGAGGGAGAGGTTCTTGTCCCGGAGGACCTCGATGGGGGGCACCGGGTCGCTGCCGTTGCGCAGAGAGGCGCGGATGATGTCCAGAATGGTGCCCCGCAGCTCCCGGTCGATCTCCGCCACCCGGGGCAGCTGGGCGTAGATCTCCCGCCGGCGCCGGTCAAGGTCCTCCTCCCGGCGCTTGCGCCCCTCCTCCAGCCGCTGGGTGGCCCGGCGGAGCACCACCGCTTCATAGGCCATGTCAGCTCCCCTCCTTTCCGTCGTGTTCCCGCTCCCGGGCGAGGAAGCGCTTCATCCAGGCGATGTCCTCCTGCTCCCCGCTGGGGGGCGGGGCCTGCCGGTCCGGCGCCGGGGCCGGGGAGCGCCTGGGGTAGCCCGAGTCCCCGGCCTGGATCTCCTCCACCGTGTGCAGCCCCTTGTGGTGCCAGGAGCGGAGGATGGAGTTCATGTACGGCCAGCTCATGGACTGCTTTTTCAGCACCGTCCGCTCGTAGGCCAGGCGGATGGCGTCGTCGCCGAAGCCCATGTCCAGCCAGGCGGCCAGGTACTTCCGCTCCCCCTCCACCGCCGCCCGGCCGGTGATGCCCAGCAGAGGGAGCAGGGCGCTCTCCCGGGCGCGGAGGGCGCTCTGCTTTTTCAGGTGCTCCTCCGCCGCCTCCACGGTGTCCACCCCCAGCCGGTGCCAGACGAAGCCCTCCCGGCGGATCTGGCTCATCCGGGGCCGGCGGCCGGGGCCGTACTTGCGCTCCATCTCCTCCACGCACCAGTTGACCAGCAGGAGGATGACCTCCGCCGGCAGGGCCAGGTAGTCGTAGAGGGTGTAGAGCATCTTCAGATCGGCGGTGGAGAGGATCTTCCCCAGCCGCCGCTGCACCTCGTCCGCCAGGGCGCGGAAGGGGGAGGCGCCGTTCTCCAGCTCCCGGGCGATGTCGGCGCCGGTGTACTCGGGGGGCTCGTCGCTCTCCCGGACGGCGGGGGCGGAGGGGGGCGGCGCCGCGCCGTCGGCCAGGCCCAGGCGGACCAGGTGGTCGTAGGCGGCGGCGGTGCGCTCCGGGCCCCACTTGAGGGCCTTGGCCGCGGCAGCGGGCACGTAGGCGCCGCTCTGCCGCAGCAGGTGCAGGTAGAGCAGGGCGGCGTCCCCGTCGGCGGCGGAGAGCAGCCGGTCGGCGGCCTGGGCGGTGAGGGAGAGCACCGCGCCGGGCAGCAGGATGTCCTGGGCCATGGGGACACCTCCTTTCCGAAACTGAGATAGAGGGGACCGTCCGTCCCCCTCTGACTGCTCTCTATTTTACATGAAATCGCCCGGCAGGTAAATACAAAAATCGAGCCAGGGGCCCCAGGGGGAGAAGCGGAGGAAAAACTGCAAAATTCACGAAGAATTTATTTCTTCTTCCGCCCGGATATGATATAATCTAACACTAGATTAGTATGTCAAGGAGGGGGAGCCATGAAACACCGGGAAACGGTCACCATTGCAGGGAAGGAGTATACCCTCATCGCGGAGGAGGACGCGGGCTACACCCAGAAGGTGGCGGCCCATGTGGACGCCCAGCTCAAGCAGATTCTGGACAGCGCCAAGGTCTCGGTGACCGACGCCGCCGTGCTGGCCGCCCTCAACGTGGCCGACGAGTACTTCAAGGAGGTGGAGGCGTCGGAGAACCTGCGCCGGCAGCTCAAGGAGTACCTGGAGGAGGCCACCAAGCTGAAGCTGGAACTGTCCGAGGCCAAGCGGGAGATCTTCAAGCTCCAGAACAAGAAGGCCTGAGGGCCCGGCGGGGCGCGCCCGGTGGGGCCGCGCCCCCTCTTTTTGCCCGCAGGCGCCCGCCCTGCGGGAGTGAATCCCGCCATCTCCGCGCCAAGTGCCGCCGCGGTGCGGCGGGAAGATACTTTGCTGACCTGGAGGAAATCATGCTGGAACTGCTCGCTCCCGCCGGCTCGCCGGAGGCGGTCACCGCCGCCGTGCAGTGCGGGGCCAACGCCGTCTATCTGGGATATGGGGACTTCAACGCCCGCCGCAACGCGAAGAACTTCTCCCCCGAGGAGTTCGCCGCGGCGGTGTCCTATTGCCATGTGCGGGGGGTGAAGGTCTACCTGACCCTCAACACCCTGGTCACCGACCGGGAGCTGCCCGAGGCCGCCCGCCTGGCCGCCGAGGCCAGCGACCTGGGGGCCGACGCGGTGCTGGTGCAGGACCTGGGGGTGCTGCGGGTGCTGCGCCGGGCGGCCCCCGACCTGCCGGTCCACGGCTCCACCCAGCTCACGGTCCACAATCTGGACGGGGTGAAGTTCTGCGCCGACGAGGGCATGGAGCG
This sequence comes from Candidatus Galloscillospira excrementavium, assembly GCA_018711785.1. GTDB lineage: Bacteria > Bacillota > Clostridia > Oscillospirales > Oscillospiraceae > Galloscillospira_A > Galloscillospira_A excrementavium. Next base: position 7,966 of record DVHW01000115.1, on the reverse strand, counting down.
GGTGGTCCTCTCCCGGGAGCTGAGCCGGGACCAGATCGCCTATATCTGCGCCCACTCCCCCATCGAGATCGAGGTCTTTGCCCACGGGGCGCTGTGCATGTGCTACTCCGGACAGTGCTTTTTCTCCTCCGTCCTGGGCGGGCGCAGCGGCAACCGGGGCCTGTGCGCCCAGCCCTGCCGCCTGGCCTACGGCTGGAACGGCCGGGCCGACGGCTACCCCCTCTCCCTCAAGGACATGTCCCTGGCCGGGCACCTGCGGGAGCTGAAGAAGATGGGGGTGGCCTGCCTGAAGCTGGAGGGGCGGATGAAGCGGCCGGAGTATGTGGCCGTGGTCACCTCCATCTTTGCCCGGGCCCTGCGGGAGGGCCGGGAGCCCACGGCGGAGGAGATGGACCAGCTCACCGCCGCCTTCTCCCGCCAGGGGTTTACCGACGGGTTTTTCACCGGGGAGAAGGGCCCGGCCATGTTCGGCGTCCGGGAGGCCGCGGCGGAGCCCAAGGAGCTGTTTCAGCGGGCCCGGGCCGAGTACGGCAGGGAGCACCCCCTGGTGGGCGTGAAGCTCTACGCCATGGTCCACCCGGGAGAGCCGGTGCAGGTGGGGGCGGAGGACGGCGCGGGCCGGGTGGCCACCGCCGCCGGGCCGGTGCCCGAGGCCGCCCGCAGCCGTCCCCTGACGGCGGAGCAGGTGGAGGAGCAGCTGGCCAAGACCGGCGGCACCCCCTACCGGTGCGAAGCCGCCCGGGCCCTGGTGGAGCCGGGGCTGAGCCTGCCCCTGTCCGCCCTCAACGCCCTGCGGCGGCAGGTGCTGGAGGACCTGAGCGCCCAGCGCGCCGCGCCGCCGGCGCGGCGGAGGGGGGAATATCACCCCGGCTTCCGGTATGAAAGCCCCAAAACCCCGCCCATACTAACCATGTCGGTCCGCCGGGCCGAGCAGGTGACCCGGGAGCTGCTGGCCCTCTCCCCCGCCCTAGTCTATGTGCCCCTGGAGGAGCTCACCGCCCACCCGGAGCTTGTGGACCTGGCCGGGGAGGTGCCCCTGGGGGCCATCCTGCCCCGCATCGCCTGGGACCGGGAGATGGACGAGGTCCGCGCCGGCCTGGAGCGGGTCCGCGCCCTGGGGGTGTCCGACGCCCTCGTCGGCAACCTGGGGATGATCGCCCCCGCCCGGGAGGCGGGCCTCACCCTCCGGGGGGACTTCGGCCTGGAGATCTACAACACCCAGGCGGTGAAGGAGCTGCGGCACCTGGGCTTTGCCTCGGCCACCGCCTCCTTTGAGCTGAAGCTGGCCCAGATCCGGGATATTTCCAAGGCCGTGGACATAGAGATGATCGTATACGGGCGGCTGCCCCTGATGATCACCGAGAGCTGCCTCATCAAGAACCGGAGCGGCCGGTGCGGGTGCGGGAACGTGAACCTCCTCACCGACCGGAAGGGGGAGCAGTTCCCGGTGGTGAAGGCCTGGGGCTGCCGCAACGAGATCCTCAACGGCAAAAAGCTCTTCCTGGCGGACAAGCGTGCCGACTGGCGGCGGCTGGGCCTGTGGGGCGCCCGGCTGATGTTCACCACCGAGAACCCCCGGGAGTGCGTCCAGGTGGCCGAGCGGTACCTGGACCGGAGCCGCTGGGCGCCCACCCAGTTCACCCGGGGGCTCTACTACCGGGACGTGGAATAAAGAAAGTATAATGGAGGAACCCATGGAACTGAAGATCAAATACCTCTCCCCGAAGATCGGGACCGATATCCCCGCCCCCTTCTACGCCACCGAGGGCGCGGCGGCCATGGACCTGTGCGCCTGCGTGGACGGGGAGGTGACCGTGGCCCCCCGGGCCCTGGTCAGCATCCCCACCGGCATCGCCATCGCCCTGCCCTCGGCAGAGTATGTGGCCCTGGTGTTCGCCCGCAGCGGGCTGGGCATCAAGCACGGGGTGTGCCTGTCCAACGGCGTTGGGGTCATTGACAGCGACTACCGGGGGGAGATCCGGGTGGGGCTGACGAACCTGTCGGACACCCCCTACACCATCTCACCCGGGGACCGGATCGCCCAGCTGGCGGTGGTGCCGGTGGTCCAGGCCAGGCTGACGGTGTGCGACGAGCTGCCCGAGAGCGGGCGGGGCGCCGGGGGCTTCGGCTCCACGGGCCGGTAAAGGAGAGAAACGACATGGAAATCATCTTGGCATCCCAGTCCCCCCGGCGGAAGGAGCTGCTGGAGCGCATGGGCATCCGCACCTTCTCCGTGGTGGACCCGGGGGTGGACGAGCACGAGGAGGAGACCCTGCCGCCGGAGGAGCTGGTGTGCCGCCTGTCCGAGCGGAAGGCCGAGGCGGCGGCCCGGCACGCCCCGGCGGGGGCGGTGGTCATCGCCGCCGACACGGTGGTGTCCCTGGACGGGGCCATTCTGGGCAAGCCCGCCGACAAGCTGGAGGCCTTCCGGATGCTCTCCACCCTCTCCGGCGTGCGCCACCAGGTCTACACCGGGGTCACCGTGATGCGGGACGGGGAGAAACAGATCGAGCATGAGACCACCGACGTCACCTTCCGGGAGCTGAGCGAGGAGGAGATCGAGCACTACCTCGCCACCGGAGAGCCCATGGACAAGGCCGGGGCCTACGGCATCCAGGGCTACGGGGCCCTGCTGGTGGAGCGCATCGAGGGGGACTACTACAACGTGATGGGCCTGCCGGTGTGCCGCCTGGGGCAGATGCTCCGGCGGGTGGACGTGGACTGCCTGCGCCTGGCCGCCGGAAAGGAAGGCCGGGCCGAGTGAGGACGGCCGGGGCGGCCCGCCGCTCCGGGAGATAGGAGACAGACCTTGAAGGACTTTTTCAAACACAACGGCATTCTCATCCTCATCATCGCCCTGCTGCTGGCGGCCATCACCTTTGTGGTGTCCCTCTTCTTCGGGGGGACGGCCAACCCGGTGTCCAACCTGCTGGGGGTCATCACCACCCCGGTGCGGGACGGGATCAACGCCATCGCCACCTGGGCGGAGGACCTCTATACCAGCGCCTTTGAGACCGACATGATCCGGGAGGAGAACGAGCGGCTCAAGCAGGAGAACGCCCGCCTGCAGGAGGAGGCCCGGGAGGGCCAGGCGGCGGCGCGGGAGAACGAGCGGCTGCGCAACCTGATGGGCCTGCGGGAGAAAAAGCGGGACCTGGTCTTTGAGTCGGCCACCGTCACCGCCCGCAGCGCCGACAACTGGGAGTCTACCCTCACCATCAGCAAGGGCTCCAGCATGGGCATCGCGCCCGGGGACTGCGTGGTGGACGACTACGGCAACCTGGTGGGGGTCGTGGGCGAGGTGGGGCTCAACTACGCCACCGTGGTCACTGTCATCGACAGCTCCACCAATATGGGGGCCCTGCTGGAGCGGACCGACGACGCGGCCATCCTGGAGGGGGACTTCGCCCTCATGGGCGAGGGCAAGCTGAAGCTGACCTACCTGCCGGAGAACACCGAGCTCATGGCCGGGGACCAGGTGCTCACCTCGGGCATGGGCGGGGTGTACCCCTCGGGCCTGGTGGTGGGCCACATCGAGGAGGTCCACACCGACGAGTCGGGCATGGAGCAGTACGCGGTCCTCGTGCCGGAGGCCGACCTCGCGGGGGTCAAGCAGGTCTTTGTCATCACGGAGTTCGACATCGTGGAGTGAGGCCGCCGGGCCCCACGAAATCCCCGCCCGCCCGGGCGGTACGGAAAGGAGCTGGCCATGACCCGCAGGGATTTTCTCATCAAATGGACCGTGTACGCCGTGGCCCTCCTGCCCGTGTGGTTCATGGACCAGTTTGTGCTCCCCCGCATCCCCCTCTTCGGGGTCTCCCCCATGCTGCTGCCCCTGGCGGCGGTGGCGGTGGCGGTGCTGGAGGGCTCGGCCGCCGGGGCCGGGTTCGGCCTGGCGGTGGGGGTGGTGTGGAACGCCGCCCTCTATGGCGCCGCCGGCGTGCCCATCCTGGCCCTGGCCCTTCTGGGCATGGGGGCGGGCATCGCGGCCCAGTATGTGTTCAGCCAGACCCTGGCCGGGTGCTTTCTGTGCTCGGCGGCGGCCCTGGTCCTCATCGACGGGGGGCGCATCCTCTGGGGCCTGGCCTCCGGGGACCCCATCGGGGCCATGCTCCGGGTGGCGATACCCGAGATCCTCTGGTCTCTGGTCTTTGTGGCGCCAATCTACTTCATCTTCCGCTGGGTCCACAGCCGGACCCAGGCCAGCACCCTGTTTTGAGCCCCGGCCAGCCCGGCCGGGGTGCGTTTCTCCAAGAAAGGAGTTTTCATGGACGGCAAGCAGTTTCATATGCGGATCTGGGTGGTGCGCGTTCTCCTGGCTGCGATCTTAGTGGGCTTTTTCCTGGTGCTCTGGAACCTCCAGGTGGTCAACGGGGCCTACTACCGCAGCCAGTCGGTGCGCAAGATCGTCTACACCGAGACCGTGGAGGCGGCCCGGGGAGAGATCCTGGACCGGTACGGCCGGGTGCTGGTGTCCAACCGCACCAGCTACCAGGTCACCCTGAACACCTCCTTCATGGGGGAGGAGTCGGTGCGCAACCCCATCCTGACCCAGCTCCTGGCCATCGCCCGGGAGGAGGGAGTCACCTGGCCGGACACCCTGCCCATCTCCAAGACCGCCCCATTTACCTACACCCTGGAGGAGGCATCCTCCACCGCGGTCAGCCGCTTTGAGGCCCTGGTGGAGAAGATGGGCTGGACCGGGGCGCGGGAGCAGGGAGCGGAGGCGCTCCTCGCCGAGATGCGGGACTTCTTCGAGGTGGACCCCGCCCTCTCCGACGAGAAGGCCCGGGACCTGGTGGGGGTGCTCTACGAGCTGCGCCTGCGCTCCACCGAGATCGTTTCCAGCGCCTACATCTTTGCCAGCGATGTGGGCATCGGCTTCATCTCCAAGGTGAAGGAGCAGAACCTGACCGGGGTGGAGATCAAGGCCGCCACGGTGCGGGAGTACAACACCCCCTACGCCGCCCACCTGCTGGGCCGGCTGGGGGCCATCCAGAACTGGGAGGAGTACCGGGACAAGGGCTACAGCATGGACGACACCGTGGGCATCGACGGCGTGGAGCAGGCCTTTGAGGACTACCTCCGGGGAGAGGCCGGGGTGCGCACCTATGAGACCAACGAGAGCGGCAAGGTGGTCTCCCAGTCCTGGCGGATCGACAGCGAGACCGGGGAGGAGCTGATCCCCGAGCCGGGAGACAACGTGGTGCTCACCCTGGATATCCGCCTGCAGGAGGTGCTGGAGCGCTCCCTGGCCGAGAACATCCCCCTGCTGGACTCGGAGGACACCCAGGGGGGATCCGGCGTGGTCATTGACGTAAAGAACGGCGGGGTACTGGCCATGGCCTCCTACCCCACCTTTGACCTGGCCAATGTCTACTCGGATGCCGCGCTCTACGAGGAGGTATCGTCAGACCCTCTGAAGCCCTTTTATAACCGGGCCACCCAGGGGCTCTACTCCCCTGGCTCCACCTTCAAAATGGTCACCGCTGTGGCCGGCCTGGAGGAGGGGATCATCACACCGGACACGATTATCCGGGATACCGGCGTCTACCGCTACTATGACGACTATCAGCCCATGTGCTGGGACTACCGGCAGTACGGCCGCACACACGGCAACCAGAACGTGACCCAGGCCCTGCTCAACTCCTGCAATGTGTTCTTCTATGACGTGGGCCGCCAGCTGGGCATCGACCGGCTGGGGGAGTATGCCTCGGCCTTTGGCCTGGGGGAAAAGACCGGCCTGGAGCTCTATGAGGAGGCCGGGGCCATGGACAGCCCGGAGTACACCCAGTCCCAGGGGCTGACCTGGTATGACGGGCTCACCCTGGCAGTGGCGATCGGCCAGGGCAGCAGCCAGTTCACGCCCATCCAGCTGGCGAACTACATCGCCACCCTGTGCAATGGAGGGGACCGGTACAATACCCATCTGCTCCAGTCGGTCAAATCCAGCGACTATTCCCAGGTGGTCTATGAGTACGAGCCGGAGCTGGTCAACAGCCTGGAGATCAGCGAGGAAAACCTGGAGGCAGTAAAAAACGGTATGCTGGAGGTGGGCAACCGCCACTTTGCCGACCTGGGTGTCACCGTGGGCGCGAAGACCGGCAGCGCCCAGGTGGCCTCTGATATCGAGACCCACGCTCTCTTTGTCTGTTTTGCGCCCTTTGAGGACCCGGAGATCGCCATCGCCCTGGTGGTGGAGCGGGGAGGCAGCGGCTCCCAGCTGGCCGCTATCGCGGCGGATGTGATGGAGTACTACTTCCACTCTGAGGAGACCCTGGAGGCCGTCAGCGGGGAGAATACCCTGCTGCGGTAGGGCGCAGCGCGCGCCCGGGGCTTACCCCCGCTCCCCCGCGCCGCCCGGCGCGAACTGCCCCGCGGGGCTCCGATCCGCAGACCGCAGATAAGGGATGATATGATGCAGAAATCTCAGATGCCCACCTTTGACTCCCGGGATGCCCGGTACAAGCGCCCCTACGGCGCGGTGCCCGCGGGCACCGCGGTGGAGCTGACCCTCCGCCCGCCCCGGGCGGCGGGCTACTCCCGGGCCACCCTGTACGCCCGGATGGAGAGCAACAACAACACCGTCCGGGAGCTGGAGATGCCCTGGACCGACTTCGAGGGGGACCGGGACCTGTTCTGCTGCACCCTGGAGACCGGGGGCTATGTGGGCCTCATCTGGTACTCTTTCGTGCTGGAGGGCATCGACGGCCGCCGGGAGGCCATTCCGGAGCGGCAGCTGACGGTCTACGACGGCAGCGAGACCGTCCCCGCCTGGTTCGGCGAGGGGGTCACCTATCAGATCTTCCCCGACCGCTTCCGCCGCCAGTCGGTGCCCGACCCCGCCGGCATGGTGGGGGGGCGCTGGGTCCACCAGAACTGGGAGGACGAGCCCGAGTGGCGGCCCGACCACAACGGGGAGATCCGCAACCGGGACTTCTTCGGCGGCAGCCTGGCCGGGGTGATGGAGCAGCTGCCCTATCTGAAGAGCCTGGGGGTGGACACCCTCTACTTCAACCCCATCTTCGAGGCGGCGGAGAACCACCGCTACGGCACCGGGGATTACAGCCGGGTGGACCCCATGCTGGGCACCAACGAGGACTTCCGCGCCCTGTGCGGCCAGGCCCACGCCATGGGTATGCGGGTCATCCTGGACGGGGTATTCAACCACACCGGCTATGTGAGCAAGTACTTCAACGGGGACGGGTCCTATGGGGACGGCGGCGCCGCCCGGCGGCAGGACAGCCCCTACTACGACTGGTACTCCTTCTCCCACTGGCCCGACCGCTATGAGTCCTGGTGGGGCATCTACTCCCTCCCCGCTGTGCGGGAGAGCGAGCCGAGCTACGTGGACTACATCATCGAGAGCGAGGACAGCGTGGTCCGCTCCTGGCTGCGGGCCGGGGCGGACGGCTGGCGGCTGGACGTGGCCGACGAGCTGCCCGACGGGTTCATCGAGAAGCTCCACGCCGCCGTCCGGGCCGAAAAGCCGGACGGGGTGGTCATCGGCGAGGTGTGGGAGGACGGCTCCAACAAAATCGCCTACGATGTGCGGCGAAAGCACATCCTGGGCCGCCACTGTGACGGGCTCATGAACTACCCCTTCCGCAACGCCCTCCTCGGCTACCTGCTGGGGGGCGGGGCGGAGGGCTTCCGGGAGCAGATGGAGCAGCTGCGGGAGAACTACCCCCGCTTTGCCTTCTACTCGGCCATGAACTCCCTGGGCACCCACGACACCCCCCGGATACTCACCCTCCTGGGCCTGGGGAGCGACGGCAAGGACCAGTCCCGGGAGTGGCGGGCGGGCTACCGCATGACGCCGGAGGAGCGGGAGCGGGGTCTGCGCCGGCTGAGGCTGGGGGCCATGGTGCTCTTCGCCTTCCCCGGCTCCCCCACCATTTATTACGGGGACGAGGCGGGCATGGAGGGCTTTGAGGACCCCTTCAACCGCCGCACCTTCCCCTGG
>DVHW01000114.1 GCA_018711785.1 Candidatus Galloscillospira excrementavium | reverse complement strand
GATTTACAGTCTGCCCCCTTTGGCCACTCGGGAACTCCTCCGTATGAACCTGTGCCCCTCCAAACCCCGTCGGAGACCGGAGGGGGTATCGCGCCTCAAAATCAACCAAATCAAAGCCCAGCGCAGCGGGTTTGATTTGGAGAGGAGGCGCAGCAGAGGGAACGAGCTTTCGTGCCCGCACGGAAGCGAGCGATCCGGCGCTTGCGCCGACGATGGAGCTGGTGGACGGACTCGAACCCCCGACCTGCTGATTACAAATCAGCTGCTCTACCAACTGAGCTACACCAGCATCTAGCTCGTCCACAGCGGATATTATCTTAGCAGAACGGCGAGACAATGTCAAGAAGAATTTCCGATTTGGCCGGAAAATTTCGTGCCCGGCGGAGGGAAGGGGGTACGGGTACGGGGTACGAGTGGTTTGCCCCCCTGCGGGATGCCCAGGCGCGGCCCCCCGCCGGCTGGTGCCGGGGGTGCGGCGGGGAGCTCTACGGCGGGGAGGGGGAGGAGGACCTGTGCCCGGCGTGCCGGGCGGCAGAGGAGAACTGAGAGGAGGAGAGACCGTGGCCGACACACGGTACCGGCGGGGGGCGGCCTATGCCGCCGACCTGGCGGTGTACGCCCGGAGCATGGCGGCGGACAACAGCGCCGAGCACAGCCGCCTGAAGCGGAACCTGATGCGGGCCCTGCGGGAGGACGTGACCGAGCGGCAGCGGACGGTGCTGCTGCTCTACTATGCCGAGGGGCTGAACCTGCGGGAGATTGGGGAGAAGCTGGGGGTGGCCCCCTCCACGGTGTCCCGGACCATCAAGCGGGGGGAGGCACGGCTGCGGCGGTGCCTGCGGTACGGCGCGGCAGCCCTGCTGGACGGGGGTGGCGGCGTGGCCCCGTGAAGGCGGAGCCCCTGGCCCTGGAGTGGAGCAAACCATGAGGAAGCGGCCACCTTTTGGCGGCCGCTTCTTTTTGCCTGTGCGGCTTGCGATTGAATTTCTGGTTCAGCCGTGGTATACTACTACGATGGAAAACAACGACGGAAGGAAGGAGAAGCGCAGCATGGAACTCTCGCTCTCGCAGAAGCAGACACAGACGCTCTCGCCCCAGATGATGCAGTCCATGGAGATTTTGCAGATGGGCTCCCAGGAGCTGCTGGAGTACATCGAGGAGGCGGTGCAGGAGAATCCCGTGCTGGAGGTGGACGAGCACCGGGCCGGAGAAGAGCCCTTTGCCGACCTGCAGCGGAAGCTGGAGTGGCTGGAGTCCACCGACCCCCAAAACCGCTATTACCACCAGCAGGACAACGAGGAGGACAACCCCATCGAGCGCTTCGGCGGCGTGGACGCGGGGGAGGAGAGCCTGTACCGCTATGTGCTCTCCCAGCTGGCCACCATGGACCTGGCCGAGGAGCTGCGGGAGCCCTGCGTCTACCTGGTGGAGAGCCTGGACGCCAACGGGTGGCTGGACGAGGATCTGGACGCCGCCGCGGCCGAGCTGGGGGTGACCCGGGAAACAATGGACCGGGCGCTGGAGGTGGTACAGTCCCTGGAGCCCGCCGGCGTGGGGGCAAGGAGCCTGAAGGAGTGCCTGGCCCTCCAGCTCAAGCGCCGGGGGGAGGAGGACAGCCTCGCCATGAAAATCGTGGAGGGCTATCTGGATGCGGTGGCCAAGTGCCGCTACGGCCTCATCGCCAAGGAGCTGGAGGCCAGCCAGGAGGAGGTGCGCAGCGCCTGTGAGCGCATCAAGCGCCTGGAGCCCCGGCCGGGCACCGGCTTCGCCGCCCGGGAGAACCTGACCTACATCACGCCGGACATCATCGTGGTCAGCTTTGCCGACCACTTTGAGCTGTTGACCAATGACTACTTTTTCCCCACCCTCCACCTGAGCGGATACTACCAGAACCTGCTCAAGGAGAGCGGCGACAAGGAGGTCCAGGACTACCTGGCCGACAAGGTGCGGCAGGCCAAGTGGGTGGTGCGCAGCATCGAGCAGCGCCGCTCCACCCTGCTGGAGTGTGCCCAGTGTATTCTGGACGTACAGGAGGCCTTCTTCCGCAAGGGGGCGGGCTACCTGCGGCCCATGACCCTTGCCGACGTGGCGGGAAAGCTGGGGGTCCACGAGTCCACGGTGAGCCGGGCGGTGAAGGACAAGTATATCCAATGCGCCATGGGGGTCTACCCCCTGAGCTACTTCTTCTCCCGGGGCCTGGGGGGCCAGGAGCGGGAGGGAGCCTCCCCCGAGGCGGCCAAGGCTCTGCTGAAAAGGCTGGTGGCGGAAGAGGACCCCCAGAAGCCCCTCTCCGACCAGAAGCTGTGCCTGCTCATGGAGCAGGAGGGATGCCTCCTCTCCCGCCGGACGGTGGCCAAGTACCGGGATGAGCTGGGCATACCCAACGCCGCCGGACGGCGGACCTATTCTGACAAGTGAGGAGAGTGGCCATGGACTACCAGGCGGTTCTGTTTGACTTTGACTACACCCTGGGGGACACCACCGAGCCCATCGTGCGGGGCTTCCGGTATGCCTTTGAGAGGATGGGACTTCCCGC
>DVHW01000113.1 GCA_018711785.1 Candidatus Galloscillospira excrementavium | reverse complement strand
GGGGTCCATGCCCTCGTTGCGGAAGATGCGGCCGATCTCATACACCCGGTCCATGCCGCCCACGATGAGCCGCTTCAGGGGCAGCTCGGTGGCGATGCGCATGTACATGTCGATGTCCAGCGTATTGTGGTGGGTGATGAAGGGCCGGGCGGTGGCGCCGCCGGAGATGGTGTTGAGCACCGGGGTCTCCACCTCCATGTAGCCCCGGCCGTCCAGAAAGTCCCGTACGAACTTGATGAACCTGGAGCGGATCACAAAGGTGCGCTTCACCTCTGGGTTGACGATGAGGTCTACATACCGCTGGCGGTAGCGGGTCTCCCGGTCGGTGAGGCCGTGGTACTTCTCCGGCAGGGGCCGCAGGGACTTGGACAACAGGGTGACCTGGTGGGCCTTGATGGAGATCTCCCCCCGCTTGGTACGGAAGACCTCCCCCTCCACGCCCACGATGTCGCCGATGTCCAGCTTCTTGAAGCGGTTAAAGGGCTCCTCCCCCAGCTCGTCGATACGGACATAGAGCTGGATGCGGCCCTGGGGGTCCTGCAGGTCGCAGAACACGGCCTTGCCCATGCCCCGCTTGGACATGAGGCGGCCGGCCACGGTGGTGATCTGGCCCTCCAGAGCGTCAAAGTGGTCCTTGATATCCTGGGAGTGGGCCTTTACCTCGTAGCGTGTCTCGTGAAAGGGGTCGCGGCCCTCCTGCTGGAGCTGGGCGAGCTTATCCCGGCGGATCTGCAGCAGCTCGGAGAGGGAGACCTCCTCCTGAGGGGCGGGGTTCTTCTGTTCAGACATAGTGGATTCTCCTTTGTATCGTTTCCGGCCGCTGGGGCGGGACGTCAGATCTTCTGGATGTCCAGCACTTTGTAGTGGAGCATCCCGGCGGGGGCCTCCACCTGGACCTCTTCGTCCACGTGCTTGCCCAGCAGGGCCTTGCCGAAGGGGGAGTCCTCCGAGATGCGGCCGTTCATGGGGTCAGCCTCCTGAGAGCCCACCAGCTCGTAGGTCTCCTCCTCGTTGAACTCCAGGTCCAGCACCTTGACCCGGCTGCCGATCCGGACCGAGTTGGGGTCCTCGTTGTGCTCCTCGATGACCACGTAGTTGGACAGGATGTCCTCCAGCTCGGCAATGCGGGAGTAGAGCTTGCCCTGCTCGTTTTTGGCCTCGTCGTACTCGCTGTTCTCGCTCAGGTCACCGAAGGAGCGGGCCTCCTTGATCTGGTCGGCTACCTCCTTCTCCCGAACGGTCTTGAGATAGGTCATCTCTTCCTGCAACGCGGCCAGGCGCTCCGCGCTGAGCTTATATTCCTTTGCCATTGTCCTGCGCACACCTTTCGTCTTTTTTCACTTAAAAATAAAAAATAAGAAAGGAGCCGTCTTGTTCCCGGCTCTCCCATGTTCTCTCATCCAGACTATTCTTACCGTATCTATGATATTATAAGGACTTTCTCCCACGCTGTCAAGTCAAATTACCCGGATATTTCCCGGCGGAATCCGGCCCTCCTCCCACAAAAGGGTCAAAAAGGGCAATTTTTCACCCTCGAAGGGGGGCAGTCCCTCCGCGTCCAGCTCCAGGCCCAGCAGACCGGGCCGCGGCCCGAAGAGATCCAGCCGCACCCCCGATCCGGAGCAGGGAACATTCCCCAGGCGGACGGTCAGGTCCGCTCCCCGGCCCTCCTCCCCCTCCAGCCGGGGCATACCGAACTCCTCCCGGAGCAGGTCGGCCAGTGCCTCTCCGCCGTCCGGAGCCGCCACCAGCAGCTGGCGTACCCGGGGACAGAGGGCCATGGCCGTCTGGTACACCGCCCGGTTGGCCCGCGGAGCCGCCAGGGCCACTCGGGCCCGCTCCGGCAGGATCCCCCGCCGCTCCAGGGCCGCCAGGACCAGCGGCGCCGCCATGGACTGCACCAGCGGCTCCGGACTGACCGGGATGAGGCCCCACTCCCGCAGGAGGTCCCAGCCGCAAAAGCCGGGCCCGGTCAGCACCCGGCGCACCCTTTCCTCCGCCAGCAGACGGGCCGCCCGCCCGACGCGCCGCCGCTGTCGCTTCTCCCCGATCCCTTCCGGCGCGGCCACTGCCGCCCGCAGCAGGCGCAGGCCGCCCACACGCTCCACCTCCAGGGCAACCCGGGGCCGCCGCGCCGGTGAGAGGACCAGATGTCCCACCATTTCTCATCACCTCCGGGAACAGGATATGCCTGTCCCGGCGGGGGTATGCCTGCTCCAGGCGCAGCGGCGCGCCGGGCGGGAATCCGCCCGGCGCGCTCTCGGTCTGTTACGGAAAACGGATGGTGAAGGTCAGCCGGTACCAGCCGTCCTCCCCCTCTCGGAATAGTATCCCGCCGGAAAGCGCCGGCTCATACCCCTCCGACTCCACCTGGGCGGACACCTCCACTCCCCAGCGCTCGAAGTCGTAGTCCTCCGCCGGCCGTTTCAGTTTTCCTTCTATCCGCTGCATCTCCCGGTCCGTCACCCGGAAGGCGTTGGCCTCAGGCTGGGCGAGAAGGGCCGCCATGGCCGCCAGGAACCGCTCCCGGAACCACAGGTCGCTCATCCGCTCCTCCCCCGTCCACACCAGGGTGACCTCCCGGAGGCGGCCATCTTCCACCGTATACCGGAACACCGGCAGCTCGAGGTCCTGGGCCGTCCCGACGGTGGACGGACGTCCCGCCATGGCAGGGCTCTCCTCATAGTACCACGCACCATCCTCCCCCAGGCGGAGATCCCCCAGCACTTTTATTTTTTCCCCCAGGTCATTGACGTTCTCGGCGAACTGGGCGGGGGTCAGCTCCCCCCGGTTGAGAGGCAGCAGGGCTTGCCGGGGCAGGAGCCAGAGCAGGAAGCAATATGCCCCCACCGCGGCCAGATAGAGGAGGATGCGGCGGCGCTTCCGGTCCCGGATGCTGTAAGAGCCTTCCTCCTCCCAGGGCAGCTCCTCCCCCGCCCTGCAGGCCTTCCAGCTCTTGTAGAGCCGGTAGAGCGTCACAAAAGGGACGCTCAGCGCCATGCCGCTCCAGAGGACCAGCCAGGTCCGGAAGAGGGCGTCCCCATAGGTGAGCTTGCCGCCGTTCCGGTCCCGTACCACCAGTCCGAAAATCCACTTGCCCGGGGTGCTGCCCCAGGTGGACAGGAGCAGGGGCTCCAGGAAGAGCATCAGGAGCAGCCAGGCCACCCCGTGGAAAAACTGCTCCAAAAGCGTGTCCGAGGGAAACCGGTGCAGCACCAGCAGCTCCACCGAGAGGCCAGCCAGCGCGTAGAGATTCAGGTCCAGCATCCGGGCAAAGAACCGCCGCCAGGGCTCTCCCACGGCGGGGGGCGCGTCCTGGGGCGGGGCGAAGTACCCGCTCTCCCGCCGGGGGATGCGCTCCCGGTAGCGGTCGGGCTGAAGGGTGGCGTAGGTGGCCCCGTCGGCCTCGATGGCCTGGCAGATGTCCCTGGCCTCCTCCAGCTCCCGCTGCTGGCTCGCCAGCGCCGCCAGCTGCTCCTCCATGGCCTCTCCCAGCTCCCGCTCTCCCCGCTGGAGGGCGCGGATGGTATCCAGGTCCAGGTGGAGCTGCCGGAGCAGCTGGATCTTCTTCAGGGTCTCCACATCCTGGGGGGAGTAGTCCCGGTAGCCGTTGCTCTCCCGCCGGGGGGACAGGAGCCCCTCCTTCTCATAGAAACGGATATTGGCCCGGGTCATGCCCAGCTGCTGTTCCACCTCACGGATGGTCATGGGCGCGCCTCCTTTCCTCGTACAAGGTCAGGATAGAGTATCAACCGGGTTTACAGTCAAGAGGTTTTCCCTGTTTTTTGGCAACTATCCATCAATTCGCTCAGCCAGCA
>DVHW01000015.1 GCA_018711785.1 Candidatus Galloscillospira excrementavium | reverse complement strand
GGGGCAGAGAGCCCCGCGCTCCCGGCTTCTGCGGCGGCATCCCGCCGCGGCAGGGCCGTTGACATAATCTTAAGAAAAATGATGGAAATGTCTGCTCCGTTGTGGTAATATACTCATGTATGCCCCCAGGGGCAATTGTATATCGCGGAGGAGACCATATGAGCTATCTGATGTCCATCCTTATGGGCCTGATCCAGGGCGTGACCGAGTTCCTGCCCATCTCCAGTTCGGGCCATCTGACCCTGTTCCAGGCCTTTTTCAGCATGGAGGACGTGGAGAGCAACCACATGCTGTTCGCCGTCATGCTCCACTTAGGCACCTTTATTTCGGTGTGCATCATGTATCGCCGGGATATCTGGGACATGATCCGGGAGTTTTTCCTGGGCATCGCGGCCCTGTTTTCCCCCGGAAAACGGAGCGGGGCCATCCCGCCGGCCCGCCGGATGGTGCTGCTGGTCATCGTGGGCACCCTGCCCCTGTTCGTCATGGTCTTTTTACAGGACTACATTGACGCTCTGTTTGCCAACCCTATCCCGGTGTCGGTGATGCTGCTGGTCACAGGCTTCCTCCTGTTCTTCTCTGACCGCCTGGCCCGGGGGCGCAAGACGGTGCGGAACGCCACTGTGGTGGACGGCCTCATCGTGGGCTGTGCCCAGGCGGTGGCTGTCATCCCCGGCCTCTCCCGCTCGGGCACCACCATCTCGGTGGGCATGATGCGGGGGTTTGACCGCAATTTCGCCGTGCGCTACTCCTTCCTCCTGTCCCTGCCCGCGGTGGTGGGGGCCAATATCTTGAAGCTGGGGGAGGCCTTGATGGAGGAGAGCTTCGCCGCAGATGTGCTGCCCCAGATGCCGATCTACCTGGTGGGCGTGGTCATCGCCGCCGTGGTGGGCTGCTTTGCCATCCGGCTGGTCAACAGCCTGGCCGACAAGGGGAAATTCGGCAAGTTCGCGTGGTACTGCTGGGCGGTTGGCGCGGTGTCCCTGATCGCCGGGATCGCCAAGTACGTGGTTCTGGCCTAGGCCGCGAACTTGCCGACGCGCGGCAGCGCGCGCCGCGGGTGCGGCGTACCAAGCGTTTTGCCTCCGGCAAAACCTTGATGCCGGGCGGATTCACTCCGCCCGAGCAGATTCAAAAGAGGGGGTCCCCGGCCGGCGTGAGCCGGATGGGGCCAAGTTCGCGTGGTACTGCTGGGCGGTTGGCGCGGTGTCCCTGATCGCCGGGATCGCCAAGTACGTGGTCCTGGCCTAAACTGTCCAGCGGTTGACATTTCCCCGGAAAGGAGAGGGAGCAGATGGCTGCTGCACAAAAGAAAGGGAGCGGGTCGAAGGGGCGTGCCGCCTCTTCAAGCCGCTCCGGAACCCGGAGCGGCTCCCGGTCCGGCTCCGGGAGCCGGAAGAAGAGCGCGCCGGCGCCCAAGCCCATCCGCCGGGAGGTAGGGGCAGCGGTCTGCCTGCTGCTGGGCCTGGTCTCGGCGGTGGGCTACTTCGACATCCATGCCATTTTCATCGACTTCTTCGCCAATATCATGAAGGGCCTGATGGGCTACGGCTACTGGCTGCTGCCCCCCATGCTCTTTGTGGCGTTTTTCATCCTGATGTTCCACCGCGGCCGGCCGGTGCGGGCCCGGCTGTGGTGCGCGCTGCTGTTCCCGGTGCTGATGGGCAGCCTGCTCCACCTCTTTCTGGCCTCCGGGACCTATGCGTGGAACGGGGAGCTGGTGGGACAGCTCTGGAGCGAGGGACAGGCCCTCCAGAGCGGCGGCGTGGTGAGCGGCGTCATCGCCCTGGGCCTGGCGGCGGTGTTCAGCCCCATCCTCACAGAAATCCTTCTGGCGCTGGGGGCGGCGGCCATGGTCATGGTGACCTTCCGCATCAACCCGGCGGCCATTGCCGACTGGCTGGGCAGCCGGCCCCATCCGGAGTATGAGGAGGAGCCCCTGCCTGAGCGGCCCGCCCGCCCCCGCCGGGCGGAACCGGAGCGGGTCGCGGAGGAGGCCGCCCCCGCCCGCAGAAAGAACATCGACATCCCGGTGGACGACGCCTCCGCCGTACCCAGAGAGCCGGAGGAGCCCCAGGTCAAGAAATCACGGTTCTTCAACCGCAAGCCCTCAGTGCCCACACCGGATCAGGTGCTGACCGGCGAGGCGTCCCTGGAGCCAGTGCCGCCTCCGGAGGCCGAGCCGGTGCCTCCCGCCGCCCCGGCGCCCCCGGTACGGCCCGCGCAGCCGGAGCCGGAGGCCGGGCCTGTCCCGGCGGCGGAGCCGGACCAGCCCGCGCCGCCCCCCGCGCCCGCCGTGGAGATCGTCCGGGAGCCCGCCGTGCCCAAGGTCAGGCCGGAGGAGACCGCCCAGGCCGCCGCCGAGGTGGCCCAGGACATCGAGAAGAAGCTGGGGGAGGGCCCCGCGGCCTACCAGTACCCGCCGGTCTCCCTGCTGAAGGAGGGGGACGGGGCCATCGGCGCCGAGGCCCTGGGGGAGCTGAAGGCCAACCAGAACCGGCTGGAGGACACCATCCGCTCCTTCGGCATCGACGCCCACATCGTCAACGTGACCCGGGGCCCCTCGGTGACCCGGTATGAGCTGGAGCTGGACCAGGGGGTGCGGCTGAACAAGCTGACCAACCTGTCCGACGACATCGCCCTGGCCCTGGGGGCCCAGGGGGTGCGCATCGCCCCCATCCCGGACAAGATCTCCATGGTGGGCATCGAGGTGCCCAACAAGCTGGTCTCGCCGGTGTATATCCACGAGGTCATCGACTCCCGGGCCTTCCGGGACAGCACCTCCAAGGTGTCCTTCGCCGTGGGCAAGGACATCGGCGGCAACTGCATCGTGGGCAATATCGCAAAGCTCCCCCACCTGCTCATCGCCGGCACCACCGGCTCAGGCAAGTCGGTGTGCACCAACTCCCTCATCATCTCCCTGCTCTACAAGGCCACGCCGGAGGAGGTCCGCCTCATCATGGTGGACCCCAAGATGGTGGAACTGGGTATCTACAACGGCATTCCCCACCTGCTCATCCCAGTGGTCACCGACCCCAAGAAGGCGGCCGGGGCCCTCCAGTGGGCGGTGACCGAGATGATGAAGCGCTACCGCGCCTTCTCCGAGGTGGGGGTGCGGGACCTGGCCAGCTACAACGCCCACGCCGTCAAGACCGAGGGCATGTCCAAGATGCCCCAGATCGTCATCGTCATCGACGAGCTGGCCGACCTGATGCTGGTGGCGGCCAAGGAGG
>DVHW01000112.1 GCA_018711785.1 Candidatus Galloscillospira excrementavium | reverse complement strand
TCCTGGCCTACCTGACCCTGGAGCCGGGGGGCGAGCTGCGGCCCTCCCCCACCCCTGTGGAGACCGTTACGCCCTCCCCCATCCCGGAGGAGGAGCTGGCCTGGCTGCTGGTGCAGCAGCACCCGGACTTCGAGGCGCTGGAGGTGAGCTACCCCGCCGGGGAGCTGGTGTACAGCCAGGTGGAGGCCGGTCGCACCCTGGGTATCGCCCGCTTTGGCTCTGTCCACGCGGCGGGCCTGGATAACCTGTACCTGGGGGTGTTTGACAACGAGACCCGGGAGCCGCTGGGGGAGGTCTTTCAGGTGAACGGCGACCAGGCGGACCTGACCACCTGGACCGACGAGAGCGATGGGGCGCTGCGCATCCTGTGCACCAACGCCGTGGTCTACCAGGGGACAGAGAGCCCCACGGCGGTCCTCTTCCGCTTCGACGGGGAAACCCTGGAGCGGGTCACCGAGCTGCCCCCGGAGGCCCTGGCTGCGGACACGAGCCTGGCCCCGGGCGCGGAGACCATGTTCCGGCCCGACACCGACTTCTGGGCGGACCACAAGGGGGTCATCGAGGGCACCGGGCTCAGCATTTACGACCGCAATTCCAACTGGGACCCCGCCAGGAGCGGGGAGAGCGCTCAGTGGCTCTATCTCACCTACCTGCCCCTGGGGACAGCGGAGGAGCCGGCGGAAGAGCCCTCCATGGACGCCTTCGCCTACAACTACCGCTCCCCCATGCTGCCCCTGACCACCGATGAAAACAGTGATATTCTGCGGGAAGAGGGCATCTGGCTGGAGCGGGAGATCCACGTGGACTTTCAAAACGCCATTTTCCCTGTCTGGTATGATGACGCCAGGTCCCTCTTCCCCCGCATACCGAAAGTCACAGAGCGGTACACCATCCACAACGACTCGGACCAGCCCCGGGAGCTGCGCCTGTTCTACCCCTGGCTCGGCAGCCTGTATACCAGTCCCTCTGACGACGCTGTGCCCGAGATCACGGTGAACGGTAAACTCAGCACCAACCCCGCCCTGCCGGGCTCCACCATTGTCCTGGCGGGCGCGCCCTATGACAGCTACGGCTCTTTGTCCGGCTGGGACGCCTACGAATTCCTCCTGTCCGGCGGCGATTATCTCCGCAGCACCCTGGAGCACCCCGGAGAGGCCGCCCTCCGGGATGTCCCGGTCAGCGTCTATGCGGTGACCGGCATTCAGGGGAGCGAGGAACTCCAGGACTCCGCTGCCGTCCTGTCGGTGGACTTTACGGTGTCCGATCCGGATCGGACCCTGGTCCTCCTGTCCGGCTTCGGCGGTTTCATCATCAGCGGGGGCAACTACCACTGTGACTTCCGCCTCGACGAGAGCCGCCCATCCCTACCGTGGATCATTGTCGTGGGCGGCGAGATCGAGACCTGGTCCGTCACCGGCTACCAGGACGACCCCCTCACGGGCGAGCGCGAGCTTCCCTCCCTCACCGCCGGGCTGACTCGGATGTCCCCCGCCGCCGACCCCGACTGGGAGGACAATCTGGCCTATGTGCTGGGCCGCTGCCTGGACTCCTGGTATGAGGCGGACGACGCCCATCCCCTCTGCACCAGGGAGAACCTCTATCAGGCCTCCTGCGACCTCTTCTATCAGTGCTATGCCGGCGCGCTGGACGAGGCGCTGGGCCGGGGAGAGGCCGGTCTGGAACAGCTTCCCTCTCTGACTGTCCAGCTGAGCGCCCATCTGAATTCGCTCTTTGACGAGGCCGCCCGCCAGGACCGCCTCCTCTTTGAGGACATCCGCACCGGTGTGATCCCCGCCGGGGGTACCGCCACAGTGGAGATCACCTATTACCACTATCCCGCGGTCAATGTAGACACCAGCGCCGGCGCCGTCCCGCCCGGCCAGACTCTGCTGTACGGCTATGACGTCGCCACCACCCTGGGAAGCGGCTTGGACTTCCGCAGTATCCGCCTGGAGGTCACCCCCTATCCGGACTGGGACGTCCTGGGCCAGGATACCCGGCTGGACCCGGCGAACGGCATAACCCAGGTGGAGCTGTCCCCTGCGGTGGACCGCTACTGCTTTACCGTCCGGCGCACGCCCCAGACATGACTCGCTTAAATCCGCAAAAAATGTCCGCCCGGTGGGCGGACATTTTTTGTCCTCCGCTCCCTACTCCCCCTGCTCGCCCAGCAGCTGGGCGGCGATGGCCCCGGCGGTGGCATAGACCCGCTCGAAGTCCACATAGGGGTTGTAGAGCTCCTCCAGGCCGTCGTGCATGGCCTTGGCCTCGGCCAGGGAGCTGACCGCCTCCTCCAGCAGGGCCGCCTGGACCTTGCGGGAGAAGCGCAGCCGGGGCTTGCCGCGGCGCAGGACCTCCTGGTCCGCCATGGCGTCCAGCCGGATGCGGCGGTAGGGCCGCCTGGGGTAGGGCAGGGCCGGGCTGCTGGTGACGAAGGCCAGAGACAGCTCGGGGATGAGCAGGTGCTCCAGCCGGTCCGGGTAGAGGGGGGAGGGGCAGGCGATGACGTCGTACCCCGCCGCCATGGCCCCCGCGGCCAGATAGCTGAGCATGTGGTGGCCCAGGCCATAGGTGTCGGAGAGCTCATAGACCCGGGAGCACAGGGCCTCCACGGTGCCGAAATTGCACAGCACTCCCTTCCAGGTAATGCCCCCCAAAAACCGCTGGACCGACCGCCCCGGCTCCCGCCCCGACTTCTTCACCTCCCGGGACAGGATGCCCCGGGCGCGCTTGACCATCTTGGCCTCCACCGCCGGGGTGAGCAGGGACGCGCGCATGTCCTCCCCGATCTCGGCCACCGCGGTCAGGCACCGGTAGGCCCGCTGGTAGCAGCCCTTGTACCCCTTCATGCAGGCCATGATCTCCCCCCGCACGCTCTGGAGGGCCGCCTGGTCATAGCAGTCCCCAAGGTTGACATAACTTTCTACCACACCGGGGTACTTGGGCTCCACCACGTGGGGCGCTGTACCGTCCACCAGGGCGGTCTTGAGGTCCGGGATCACCACCGCGTCCAGGGAGTCCGGGTCCCCAGAGCACTGGATGTACTCCACCGCCAGGCCCCGCTCCTCGGCGGCGGCGCCCACGGCGCGCATGAGGGAGGACTTGCCGCAGCCCGGCCCCCCTTTCAGGATGAAAATGTGCTCCGCCTCCGCCGGGTCGATGAGCTGGTCGTACAGGGAGTAGAAGCCCGACGGGCTGTTGGCCCCCAGATAAAAACAAACTTTTGGCTTTGCCATCGTGTTGTCCCTCCACAGTTTGGAATGAAAGCAGCAGGTATGGGCACCTGTGAATTCCCAGTCCAGACTATGCCCGGGCGGGCAAAAGGTGCCTGTTCGCCCCTTCCGCCGTTGCCTTTTGGGGCAAAATGGGGTACAATGGCACCAGCGGGACTGCCCGCACACATCACAGAGACAAAGGGGGTGGGGAGATGAGCGCGGAGAAGATCAGGCTGACCCAGATGACCAGCGCCGGTGGGTGAATGGCCAAAATAGGACCGGGTGTCCTACAAGACGTATTGGCGGGCCTGCCCCGTACAGCGGACCCCAATCTGCTGGTGGGCTTCGGCTCCAGCGATGATGCCGCCGTCTACCGCATCAGCGGCGACACCGCCCTCATCCAGACCGTGGACTTCTTCCCCCCCATGGTGGACGACCCCTATACCTTCGGCCAGATCGCGGCCTCCAACGCCCTCTCCGACGTGTACGCCATGGGGGGCGCGCCCAAGCTGGCCATGAACCTGCTGTGCTTCCCCAGCTGCCTGGGGCTGGACGCGGTGCGCGCCATCCTGGCCGGCGGCGCGGACAAGGTCCGGGAGGCGGGGGCCGTCATCGCCGGCGGCCACAGCATCGAGGACCAGGAGCCCAAGTACGGGCTGTGCGTCACCGGCTTCGGCCGCCCCGACCGCATCCTGGCCAACTCCACCGCCCGGGAGGGGGACTTGCTGGTCCTCACCAAGCCCATCGGCACCGGGGTGCTCACCACCGCCGCCAAGGCCCAGCTGCTGGGCGAGGCCGACCTGGCTGCCATGACGGCCATCATGACCGCCCTGAACAAGACCGCCTGCGAGACCATGCTCCCCCTCTCCCCCTCCGCCTGCACCGACATCACCGGCTTTGGCCTGCTGGGCCATGCCTGCGAGCTGGCCCAGGGCAGCGGGAAGCGCGTGGAGCTCTGGGCCGGGCAGGTCCCCCTGGCCCCCGGGGCCCTGGACCTGGCCCGGGACGGCATCATCCCCGGCGGGACCTACCGCAACCGGGACCACTTTGGGCCGTCAATCCAAATCGACCCCAGGGTGCCCCTGGAGGTCTCCGACCTGCTCTACGACCCCCAGACCGCCGGCGGGCTGCTCATCTCCATCCCTGAGGCGCGCGCCGGAGAGCTGCTCCGGCGTCTGGCGGACGCCGGCGTTGCCGCCGCCGCCATCGGGCGGGTGCTCTCCGGCGGGGAGGCGTCCATCCAGGTCAAACCGTAATTTCTCCAAGGAGCCCCCGGGCAGGTCTGCCCGGGGG
>DVHW01000111.1 GCA_018711785.1 Candidatus Galloscillospira excrementavium | reverse complement strand
GATCAATATGTTGCAGGGTTCGCACCCGCAGGCACAAATCCATCGCACAAGTGGTGAAACCACTTGTGCGACTTTTTTATGGGTAGGCCGAGCGGTAGACCTCTCCGTCTTTCAGCGGGATCATCCGGGCGGAGAAGAGCTCTTCCACCGTGCAGAAGAGATAGCCCTCCTGGTGGAGGGCGTCCACCACCTGAAGGGCGGCTTCCACCGACTCGGGGTAGATGTCGTGGAGCAGGACGATGGAGCCGTCCCGGGCCTGGGAGAGGATGTGGGACACCTCACGGGCGGTATCCCGGTCCCGCCAGTCCTCCGGGTCCACCGACCAGAGGATGATGGGCGCGCCGGCCCGCAGCTCCACGCCCCGGTCGATCATACCATAGGGCGGGCGGAGCAGGAAACTGTCGTGTCCTAGGATGTTCTCCAAAAGGGTGCGGGTCCTGTCCACCTGGCCGGCGAAGTCGGTAGCGCTGAGGCCGGTAAGTCGAACATGGTCAAAGGTGTGGATGCCGATTTGATGGCCTTCTTGATCCATGCGGAGGACCAGATCCTCGCTCCCCTCAATCTGAGCGCCGATAAGGAAGAAGGTGGCGTGGACACCCCGCTCTGCCAGACCGTCCAGCAGCTTGGTGGTGGTGGAACGGCGTGGACCGTCGTCAAAGGTGAGGGCGATGAGCTTGGCCCCCTCCGGCGGGAGCGCGGCCGCGGCATCGGCCGGGAGCGCGGCCGGGGTCAGGGCTGAGAGTCCCAGACGGAGCAGGAACGCGGCGGCCAGGCACAGCGCCAGCGCCGCCGCGCCCCGCCGCTGTCCGGATGCTCCCAACATACGCCCGCCGCCCCCCTCTGCTGGTGTTCAGATACAGTATGCGCGGCCGGGCGGCTTTTTTGCACTGTAATAAATGTCAATCCAAAGACCCCGGGACTTTAGATTCTGGGGTCCGGGTCCCCCGAGAGGGAGAGAAAGTAGCGGTAGAAGGGCAGAAGAAAGCGGTAGCCTGCAATCAGCGTATCCGCCAGGCCAGGAGCAAAGAGCTCCCCTTCATTGGGGCGGTCACAGGTGAGAAGAAATCCCTTTTTGTTATACCAGGGCTCCAGCACCTTGGAAGGAGCGGACCCTTTCGGGCGTTTGTAGTCCGTGCCCTCCAGCAGAAAGGTGTCCTGCCGGTTCAGAGACCGCGCCAGCTTCTCAAAGGGCTTGGGCTCCCGGTCCAGCCGGGCGCGGAAGCGGGCCATGGTGATGGGTGGAGCATACCAGTAGCCAAGCCCATAGGAGTATCCCTCCGGCGCCAGCTCAAACCAAAAGGTGGGCTCCAGGCTCCACTCCCCGTCACAGGGGCGCTCGATGGAGAACCACAGGCGGTCCTTGTAGGGTCCGCGGCCCCGGAGGCGGCGGGCATCCCGGTAGATGCGGGTCAGGCGGCTGGTCAGATCCAGATCCTCATTCTCCTCCGCAAGCACGGCATAGACCTGTCGGCACAGTTCCTGCATGGGACGGTAGAAATAGGTCAGGTACTCGTTCTTGTGGGCCTCGAACCAGGCCTTCTCGTTGTTGAAACGGATCCCCCACATGAAGTCCACGACTCTGGGATCAAAACCTTGAAACATGGTCCAAACTCCTTTTCTATGGGTCGCATCGATTGTAATGTCTGCTGGATCAACCGCAGAGCGGTTTCGTCCCGCGGCACGGCCGCGTAATTCCTCTCACAGGCGCCGATTTCGGCGCTTGTGAGAGGAATTATGCCATTGCTACAAGGTATCTCCCCGCGTCGGCATGGATATGCCGATGCGGGAAGAGCAAGGGTTTTGGGCGGAAACAGGCCCAAGCCCTTGCGTATGGACAAAGCCAGTGGGTCTTGAAAACCTTGCTTTTCAAGGCTTTTGGCCTTGTTCTGTACGCATTATTGTAGCACACTCCGGGGCGAAAAGCACTACCCGGGCGCGGGAAACGGCGGAAACAGCAGATTCGGGCGGCTGTCCGCAGAACTGCGGACAGCCGCCCGAAAAATGCAGGGCAGGGCAACCGGATCGGGCCCCGGCGGGGGAAGCCGATGCGGCGGGCGGAGTCTCCTGGGGCGCAGGGGAGGGGGCAGCCGAAGCGGCCGGCGGTTCCGCCGTCGGTGTGGCCTCCGGGCTGGGGGAGGGCGCCGGGGCGGCGGAGGGCGTGACCTGGGGTGAGGGACTTCCCTCCGGCCCGGGTGTGGCCTCGGGAGAGGGGCTGGGCTCCGGCGAGGGGGTCACCTCGGGCGAAGGGGAGGGCGTGACCTCCGGGCTGGGGGAGGGTTCTGCCACCGCGGGGACGCTGCCCTCCACGCCGCCGGTCACCGGGTCCACCCCGTACTTGGCCGCGTCGGCTGAGTTGATGCGGTAAAGGCGGTCCAGCTTCTTAAAGTTGTTCACGCTCTCCAGGGTGGAGGAGATCAAGGTGCCATCCCCGGAATAGACATTCCGGTAGACCTCCACCTTTTGGCCGGTGTGTGGGTCCTCCTCCTTGACGCGGGTGCCAGCGGGGACGGTGTCGTCAATCTGGTACACCGTCTGGTAGGGCGTGGTGGAGAGGACCTTGTTGGTCACGACCACATAAGTGTCATCGGTCTTGGTGCCGTAGAGCTCGGCCACCAGCCAATAGTACCCGTCGCTCCGCTTCTCCATGCGGAAATCCACCCGCATGGGATAGCCGGTGGTGTTCTTGAACTTGAAATCCAGGCGGTTGGAGTAGATGGTGGCGTCCATGCCCGCGGGGAGGTAGCTGACCACATAGGCGTGCTGGTAGCGCTCCACGATCTCCAGATTGGCCCGCAGGGTGGCCAGGTACAGAGTGGAGGAGACCTGACACAATCCGCCGCCCAGCTCGTCCCGGGAGCCGCCCCCGGCGTAGACCGAGGCGGGCTTGAAGCCCCGCTCCGCGGAGTAGGGAGCTACCAGGGCCATGTAGGAAAAGACCTCGTCGGGCATGAGGATCGTGCCGTCGATATATCCCTGACCGATGTTGACATTGGAGATGCGGGCGGCGGTGCCGGTGACCCGGGATTCAGCAGAGCCCAGCAGGTCTCGGAAGAGGACCTCCTCCAGGCCGGCGGTGGTGGTCTCCGGTTCGGTGAAGGTGAGGGACAGGGTGCAGTCCTCCCCCTCGCCGGTGCGGGAGAGCAGGGCCTGGGCGGCCTCCTCATCCAGGCTGACGCCGGTGACCGAGGGGACGATCTCCTTCTTCTCCCCGTCCAGATAGGCGTCCTGGGGGGCCACAAAGACCTCCTCCGCGATGGCGGAGAAGTCGGGCTGGGCCGGCGGCGCCTCCTGAAGGGCAGCCTCTACGGTGAGAGGCGGGAGATCCGCGGTGAGATCGGCGGCAGCCTGGGTCAACGCGGCGAGCACGTCGGCCTCCAGCGCCCCGGCATCCACGGCCTGGCCGGTCTCTCCCTTGTGGAAGGTGATGCGCTCCCCGTCACTCTCCCAGGTGGTCTCCACCACCGGAGCGGGGACGCTCCGGGTAAGTTGCTCGGCGGCCTGCCCGATCTGGCCGGCCCCCTCCTGGGTCAGTGCCAGGGGGGCGTCGGCGTCTGTGGAGGAGAAGAAGTGGGTCAAAAAGCGGAGCCCCCGGAGAAACACAGGGGAGCCGTCGGTAGCCGGGGAGAGGGGGGCGAGGGCGGCGTCCAGGTCGGCAAAGCCGGCCGCGCCGGCAGTGGACAGAGTGGCGGTCTCTTCCGAGAGAGACAGGGTGATCTCCCCGCTGGCGAGGCAGTCTGATAGGGCGCTCTCCAGAGCGGCCTTGGCGGCCTCCCGATCCATTCCGCCGATCTCTACGCCCAGCACGGACACATTGGGGTAGATCCGGTCTCCGCTGGAGGCGTAGGCACACAGGGCGGCATATCCGCCGATGAGCAGGGCGAGCACCACAGCTGCGGCGGCAATGGCGATTTTGGCGCCGGTAGACGGCCCCTTTTTTGGGCTGAGGCGCCGGCCTTGCGATTGCTGGTCCATGTAGCATCAACTCCAAGCATGGGCAGGTGATAACAGTTCAGAATACATTATATGGAGTTTTCAAGGAAAAAGCAATTACAGAACGGTTACACCCTGACGGCCCAAGCCGGAGGAAAAGCCGCGCTGTTTTCGCGCTCCGGCTTTACATTTTTGCCCTTTCGTTGTATGATAACAAGGTAAATCCGTGCGCGGGGGATGCCCCACGGTCCCCCATCAAAGCAAGACGGGGATTTTATCTTTTCTAAAGAAAAAATCAATCCTTTTTTCAGGCGGAACGTGATACAATAAGCAACAGAGCCGCCCTGCCGGGGCCATGCCCCGCGCCGGAGCGGCGGTACATCGCAATCCAACATCCGGGCCACCGGCGCGGGAGGTCTATCCATGGCAGGGAATAATAATTACCGAAATGGGAACAACGACAACAATGAACTGCTGTCTTGGATCCCCATCATATTGGCACTGGTCTTTTTCTGGCCGGTGGGGCTGTTCCTGCTCTTCCGGAAGCTGATGGGCTACACCTCCGGGTCCTCCCGGCGCAGCAGCGGCCAGCAGCATCCCTATGCTCCGGGCCAGGAGACACCGGGTGGGACCCGGGCCGGATACCGGTACCAGTACGGCGGCGGAGCGGTCCAGCCCGGGATGCAGGGCGTAAATGGGCGGGAGCGGGACAAGAAGGGCCGCTTTGTGCCCCGCCGCAAGCCGGTGGACCTAAACAAAGGCAAGGGCCTGGTCATCGGCGGCGGCATCCTGTCCGGCATCTTCGGACTGAGTAGCCTGGCCGCCCTCACGGACTTCATCGAGAGCCTGTCCTATGGGTACTTCTTTGCCGATGAGCTGATGGGGGCGCTGTTCTGCATCGGACTGCTGTGTGCCGGCCTGGTGATGATCTATGCCGGCCGCCAGCGGCAGAAGAAGGCCAAGCGCTTCCGCAAATATCTGGCCCTTATCGGCAAGAGGGAGAGCATCTCCATCACCACTCTGGCCCAAGCCATGCCGGTCAGTGTCCGCACCGCCTGCGACGATCTGCAGGACATGCTGGACGAGGGCATGATTCCCCGGGGGTACCTGGATATGGGCAGCGGCCGGCTGGTGCTCACCGATGAGGGCCTGGAGGAGGAGCCGGTGCCCGAGGAGACCGAACCGGAGGAGGAGACCCAGGACGACGACGCCATCCTCAAGGAGATCCGGGCGGCCAATGACGCCATCGCCGACGAGGTGATGAGCGAGAAGATCGACCGCATCGAGGAGATCACGGGGAAGATCCTGGCCTATCAGAAGCAGAACCCGGACAAGGCGGGCAAGCTGCGCAACTTCCTCAACTACTACCTACCCACCACTCTGAAGGTCCTCAACGCCTACGCCCAGATGGAGGCCCAGGGCATCGACGGAGAGAACATCGGCCACGCGAAAAAACGCATCGAGGGCATGATGGACAAGGTGGTGGAGGGCTTTGAAAAGCAGCTCGACAAGCTCTTTGCCGACAGCGCCATGGACATCACCACTGATGTGGAGGTGCTGGAGCGGATGCTGGAGAAGGACGGCCTCTCCGGCGAGGGCATGACCCTGGGCGGGTGACTCCGCTCGTCAAAAGACCTCGTAGAGTTTACCCGCAAGGGGCACGCCGCATCCGTAAGGCGGCAGAGCCGCCGACGGCTGCGCGGCTGCGCCCGCAGGCGCGAAAAGAGTGAAAATTCGTTTTTCGCCGCGACATGTGCGTGGCGAAAAACACTTCTCGGCGGGCAAGTGTGAGTTTTGCCCGTCCCCCG
>DVHW01000110.1 GCA_018711785.1 Candidatus Galloscillospira excrementavium | reverse complement strand
TATCCCGTTTGCACTTTTGCGAAACGCGCTGAATATAGCCAATAACCCCGTAGGTTTAGACGTGACCGCTGCATGGTATGGTTTTGGATTTTTCTTGTATGCAGTCTTTGATTTTGTATTTCTCACGGCATTTTATAAAAGCGGCTACAAGGCGGGAAAATCATTTATCCTTGCAGCAGTTCCTATGGTCCTTCTCATGGTCGCGATAGAGGCCACCGCCCACATTCCGGCACTTGTTTGGATGGACAGCTGCCAGTCAAAGTATCTGCTGATGCAGTTGCCGGTTTTCATCGCGGGGGTTGTCTGCTATGGCGTATTTATTCCATTGGCATATCGAATTTCCGCAAAACGCTTTGAAAAGGTTGATTTGTAAAGTCCATGTATGAGCATGCCCCGCCGAGCCGGCGGTCAAGGTGAACGGCGCATCCGCGCCGCCGTTGACCGTCCCGCCCGCCTTTGTCTCGCAAGGAATCAAGCGGGCGGCAGCACACCCGTGCTGCCGCCCGCTTTGCGCTACTTCGCCGCCTTCTTCCGCCGCTTGCCCGTCATGTGCTCCACGGTCAGCTTCATCACCGTGGTGCGGGGGAGGGCGGCGTGGGAGAAGGGGAACCCGGCCTCGTGGTAGTGGGCCATCAGGGCCCGGAGGGCGGCCAGCTTGCCCTCCTCGGGGACGATCTCCAGCCGCCCCCGGCCGATGACGCTCTCGTACTCCATGGTGCAGTAGCCCCGCGCCTCGTCGGTGACCAGGCGGTGGGCGCAGTCCATCTCAAAGCTGGCCCGGGGGTCCCGGGCGATGAGCTCATACTTCCGGCCCTCTGCGGCGCCGTGGAAGTAGAGCACCAGCTTCCCGTCCTCCTCCCCCAGGCCGAAGTTGAGGGGCAGGAGGTAGGGCCAGCCCGCCCCGTCATTGAGGGCCAGGCGGCACACGTCGCACCGCCCCATGACCTCCAGCAGTTCCTCCCGGTCGGTGATCTCCCTGTCGCTACGCCGCATACTCATCTTGTCCTTTCTACGCCAGTTTGTTCCGGTTTTTCCTCCGCCCGGCTCAGCACCTGGTCCAGCCAAGCCAGATAGTCTGCCATATAGTACCGCTGGCCGAAGGCGTGGCCCTTGCCCCGGGCCACCACCTCGGCCACCTCCGCACCCGCCGCCCGGGCGGAGCGGACATACTCGGCGGGGCCCTTCACCCCCACGATCCGGTCCCGGGTCCCCCAGGCCACGAACTGGGGCAGGCGGGCGGAGCGGTAGGCATAGCGCACCATGTCGGTGCCCTCCACCAGCTGGGCCCGGCGCTCCGGGTCCCGGACCGCATCGGCGTCGAAGAGGCCGAAGAGGGCCCGGGGGGTATAGCGGAAGGTGAGGCCCGGGTAGATCATGGCCGGGGCGGCCACCGAGTCGTCCATCCGGTCCACCTCGTCGGGCGCATAGCCCTCCGGGAAGAGGTCCTGTCCCCGCACCAGGTTGATATGTCCCCCCACCAGGGCGCCGCCGGCGGAGAAGCCCAGCAGGCCCAGCTTGTCCGGGTCCAGGCCCAGGGCCCCGGCGTGGTATTTCAGGTACCGCACCGCCCGCTGCACGTCCAGCAGGGGGACGGGGTATTCATAGGGGTTGGCGCGGTAGTGGAGCACAAAGGCGCTGACGCCGTGGCGCTGGAGGGTGCGGGCCACGTCCCGGCCCTCGCCGTACTCCCCGTCCATGGACTTGTAGCCGAAGCCGCCCCCGGGGAGCACGATCACCCCCCGGTCCGACCCCGCCGCCAGGTAGGGGACCAGGTAGGGCCGGTCCTCGTAGGTGGGCAGCTCATAGCCCCCCTGGATCTCGTAGAGCCAGGTGAAGGTGTCCATGGTCCGCTCCACGTCCCGGAACCGCTCCCCCGTCAGGTCGGCGAAGAACTTCAGCCGGTAGAGGAACAGATTGCCGCCCCGGCCGATGTTCATGTCCGCCCGCTTGCTCTCCAACCGGTTGCCCGGCACCTGCTCCCCCCAGATCTCCAGCCGCCGGTCGTAGCCGTCCACCGGGGCGTGCGCCGCGCCCATGGCGGCCGCCAGCCGGTGAACTACCACCGCCAGAATCCCGATCAGGGCCAGCAGGGCCAGCACAATGAATCCGGCAATCAGCAGCACGTCCTGCCCGTCCATGTCTCTGCCCCCCATTTTTCCCGACGCTCCCGCCGTTTTCTCCCAGTGTAGCACGGGTTTGTGAATTTTTCCACTCTCACCGTCCCTCTTTTCGCCCCGGCGGCCCTGCTTGCAAAACCCCGCCCCGGCGTGCTATACTGGTTTTCCGAATATGGAGCGACTGCCGGGAGCCCGGGACAGACAGAGGTGTGCCTACTATGCGCGAATATCTTGCAGGGGAATACGACATCGCCGTCATCGGCGCCGGCCACGCGGGCATTGAGGCCGCCCTGGCCGCCGCCCGGCTGGGCCTGAGGACAGTGTGCTTCTCCCTCAACCTGGACGCGGTGGGCAACATGCCCTGCAACCCCGCCATCGGGGGCACGGGCAAGGGCCACCTGGTCCGGGAGCTGGACGCCCTGGGGGGGGAGATGGGCCGGGCCGCCGACGCGGCCTGCATCCAGTACCGCATCCTGAACCGGGGCAAGGGCCCCGCCGTCTGGTCCCTCCGGGCCCAGGCCGACCGGCGGGCCTACCAGCAGGTGATGAAGCACACCCTGGAGCGGCAGGAGGGCCTGACCCTCAGGCAGGCCGAGGTGACCGAAATTCTCACCGAGGGGGGCGCGGTCTCCGGCGTGCGCACCGCCTCGGGGGCGGTGTACGCCGTCCGGGCCGCGGTGGTGGCCTCGGGCACCTATCTGGGGGGGCGCACCATCTTGGGGGAGGTCACCCGCCAGAGCGGACCGGACGGCCTGGCCGCCGCCCTCCCCCTCACCGAGAGCCTCCGCGCCCTGGGCCTCTCCCTCCGCCGGTTCAAGACGGGCACGCCCCCCCGCATCAACGCCCGCAGCGTGGACTTCTCCAAAATGGAGCTCCAGCGGGGTGACCCGGACGCCGTCCCCTTCTCCTTCCAGACCAAGACGCCGCCGGTCAACCGGGCGGTGTGCTATCTGACCTACACCACCGCCGCCACCCACGCCGTCATCCGGGCCAATCTGGACCGCTCCCCCCTCTACGACGGCACCATCGAGGGGGTGGGGCCCCGGTACTGCCCCTCCATTGAGACCAAGCTGGTCCGCTTTCCCGACAAACAGCGCCACCAGCTCTTCGTGGAGCCCATGGGCCTGGACACCGAGGAGCTCTACCTCCAGGGGCTCAGCTCCTCCCTGCCCGAGGACGTGCAGGAGGCCATGGTCCACACCATCCCCGGCCTGGAGCGGGCCGAGATCACCCGCTACGCCTACGCCATCGAGTACGACTGCGTGGACCCCACCCATCTGCTGCCCACCCTGGAGTGCAAGGCCGTGCCGGGCCTCTACGGCGCGGGGCAGTTCAACGGCTCCAGCGGGTACGAGGAGGCGGCGGTCCAGGGCTATGTGGCCGGGGTGAACGCCGCCCTTAAGCTGCTGGGCCGGCCCCCCATGGTCATTGGCCGGGACCAGGGGTACATCGGCGTGCTCATCGACGATTTGGTGACCAAAGGCACCGACGAGCCCTACCGGATGATGACCTCCCGCACCGAGTACCGCCTGCTCTGCCGCCAGGACAACGCCGACCGGCGCCTGGCCGGGGTGGGCCACGCCGTCGGGCTGGTGGGGGAGGGACAGTACCGGGCGGTGGAGGAGAAGTACGCCGCCGTGGACGCCGAGATCAAGCGCCTGGAGGGCACCGGCGCGGCCCCCTCCCCGGCGCTGGACGCCCTCCTGGCTTCCCGCGGGGAGCCCCCGGCCCCCAACGGGGCCCGGCTGGCCGACCTGCTGCGCCGGCCCCGGCTGGGCTACGCCGACCTGGCACCCTTCGACCCCGGCCGGCCCGCCCTGGGCCCCCAGGTGGCCGAGGAAGTGGAGATCTCGGTGAAGTACAAGGGGTATATCGACCGGCAGCTGCGGCAGGTGGAGGAGATGCGCCGGCTGGAGGGCCACCCCATCCCGCCGGACCTGGACTACTCCGCCCTCTCCGGCCTGCGGCTGGAGGCGAGGGAGAAGCTCGCCCGCATCCGTCCCCTGAACCTGGGCCAGGCCAGCCGCATCTCCGGCGTCAGCCCAGCGGACATCGCGGCGCTGATGATCGCCCTGGAGCGGGGGTGACGCCGGGGGCCCGCGCCCCCGCCGGGCGGGGTATTTTGCGCCCCGGGAGGCAGCAAAAATCCCTCCGCGCAACTCAAACGTTACATTTCGATACCCCAAATCCCTGGCCAACAGCCCCGATTCTGGTATGCTGGAACCATCCTGAACACGAGGTGAGTCATCTATGAGCATGGGCAGCAAGCTGGCGGAGGCCCGCCGGAAAAACAACCTGACCCAGGAACAGCTGGCCGAACAGCTGGGGGTCTCCCGGCAGGCGGTGAGCCGCTGGGAGTCGGATACCGCCTATCCGGAGACCGACAAGATCGTCCGCATGGCCGAGCTCTTCCACGTGAGCTGCGACTGGCTGCTCCGGGACGGGGCCGAGGCGCCCGCGCCGGGCCAGAGCGCCCCGCCGGCCGTCACCCGGCTGCTGCGGCAGGCGGCAGGGAAGCGGCTCCAGCTGCGGTTTTACGAGGAGGACGCCGCCGTGGCCTGCGACTGGTGCGCCATTCTGGAGTTCGACGGCGGCTGGGCCAACGTGGAGTTCGTCCGGGAGAAGAAGGGCCAGCGGGAGCGCCGCCTGATCCCCCTCTCCTCCATCCGCTCCATCACATTTCTGCCGGAAGGGGAGGGCTGAGGTATGGACGCATTTGCGGTATTCGGATTTATTGGCTTTCTCATGGTCCTCTTCCTCTGGAGTAAAGTGACCCGGCTGGAGCGCATCCTGCGGGAGAACGGCATCCGCCCCGCCGCGGCCAAGGACCTGGGCCGGAAGCTGGGGCAGTGGGTGGGCCGGGAGGTGACCCTGTCCCTCTACGGCGCCGACGGCGAGACCCAGGGCCAGCCCTGCCGGGTGCTGGACGCCGACGAGGTGTGGGCCCTCCTGCTCTGCGAGGAGGGGAAGAAGAAGGAGCGCCAGGTCCTCATCCGGCTGGACGACGTGAAGCAGGTCCAGCTGGCCGGCGCCCGGCGCAGAAAGGGAACCAAAGAGGAGGAAACGGCTTGAGGGAGCGGGTGGTGCTGGGCCTGTCCGGCGGGGTGGACTCCGCCGTGGCAGCCCGGCTGCTGATGGAGCGGGGGTACGAGGTGTACCCCCTGTGGCTGGACGTGGGCACCGGCGCGGGCCGCTCCGATGCCCAGGCCGTGGCGGAGCGGCTGGGCCTGCCCTTTACGGCCCGGGACATCTCCGGGGCGCTGGAGGAGCGCGTCTGCCGCCCCTTCGCCGCCGCCTACCTCTCCGGCCGCACCCCCCTGCCCTGCGCGGTGTGCAATCCCACGGTGAAGTTCCCTGCCCTCCTGACCTACGCCGACGAGGTGGGCGCAAGGTGGGTGGCCACCGGGCACTACGCCCGGTGTGAGGGGGGGCTGCTGAAAAAGGGCAGGCGCGCCAACGACCAGTCCTATATGCTCTCCCGGCTGACCCGGGCGCAGTTACAGCGGGTGCTCTTCCCCCTGGGGGAGTATGAAAAGGCCCAGGTGCGGGCTCTGGCGGGGGAGGGGGCGCTGCCGGTGGCGGACAAGCCCGACTCCATGGAGATCTGCTTCATCCCCGACGGGGACTACGCCGCCTGGCTGGACCGCCGGGGAGACACCCCGCCCCCGGGGGACTTCGTTTCCCCGGACGGCCGGGTGCTGGGCCGGCACAGGGGCATCCACCACTACACCCTGGGCCAGCGGCGGGGGCTGGGGGTGTCGGGCCCCCACCGGTACTTTGTCTCGGCCATCGACCCGGAGCACGACCGGGTGGTCCTCTCCGACGGGGGGGACCTGCTGGTCCCCTCCGCCCGGTGCCGGGAGGTGAACTGGCTGGCGATTGAGGGCCTGGACGGGCCCCTGGAGTGTACTGTCCGTCTGCGCCACTCCCGCACTGAGTCCCCTGCCGTCCTCACCCCCGGGGAGGGGGGCACGGTGACCATCACCGCGGCGGATCGGCCCTTCCGGGCCCCCACGCCGGGCCAGCTGGCGGTGTTCTACGGCGGGGACACCGTGCTGGGCAGCGGGTGGATCTGCTGAACAAAATGAAAAGGCCTCCCCCGGAGCGAATGCTCCGGGGGAGGCCCGTTTTCTCCCTTATATCCCGTCCGGCCAGAAGTAGGACACCACCGGGCCCGCTCCGCCCTCTGTGACGG